>JAQGIJ010000361.1 GCA_028291285.1 Phenylobacterium sp.
GGGGAGCTCAGCCTCGACGAGGCGCTGGCGCACCTGGCGATGCTCTGCGCAGCCACCGGCCTGCCGGTGAACGCCGACTTCGAGGCGGGCTTCGCCGAGGACGCGGCGGGCGTCGCGCGCAGCGTCACCCGGGCGATCGGGACCGGCGTGGCCGGGCTTTCGATCGAGGACCGGCCGGCCGGCCGCAGCCCGACCCTCTATCCGCAGGACGAGGCCGTGGCGCGGATCCGCGCCGCCCGCGCCGCCATCGACGCCTCCGGCGAGGACGTGATCCTGGTGGCCCGCAGCGAGGGCTTCCTCGTCGGCCGCACCGACCTCGCCGAGACCATCGCCCGCCTGCAGGCCTACGCCGAAGCCGGCGCCGACTGCCTCTATGCGCCGGGCGTGCGCGAGCTCTCCGCCATCGGCGAGCTGGTGACCGCCGTCGCGCCCAGGCCGGTCAACGTCCTGCTCAGCACCACAGAGGCCTCCGTCCCCGAGCTCGCCGCCGCCGGCGTCCGCCGCGTCAGCGTCGGCGGCGCGCTCGCCGCCCACGCCTGGAAAGCCTTCGATCAGGCCGCCGAGATGCTGCTCAACGAAGGCCGCCTCCCGCCGCGGGGCTAAACCCCCTCTCCCCGCGAGCGGGGAGAGGGCTAGAGCGTCACGTAGAGCTCGCTCTCGATGATCCACTGGCCGAGGCTCCTGCGCCAGACGGCGAGGTAGGTTCCGGCCATCTCCGAGCCCTTCCAGTCCGCCGCCCAGCGGCCGTGCTCGGCGGCGCGCACGCCCGCGGCGTCCAGCTCCACGGTCTGCGGCGTGCGCACATAGGTGACGAAGTCGGGGTCGGCGAACTGGGCGCCGAAGGCCTGCACCACCGCCGCGGCGCCGAGGATCAGCGCCCCGTCGCCGGTGATCAGCCGTACGTCGGGGGCGAAGAACGGCTTCAGCCGCGCCGCCTCGTGGGCGGCGATGATCTTGTTGGTCAGCCGCCGCCGGGCCCGGATCGCGTCTTCCGGCGCCGTCACCGCGGACCCCTAGGCCGGCTGGGCGGCCAGGCGCTTGTCGAGATAGGCGGCGACGCGCTTTTCGACGTCCGGCAGGTTCTCGGCCCAGAAGTGGCTGGCGCCGTCCACCACCTCGTAGTCGATGACGATCCCTTTTTGGGTGCGCAGCTTGGAGACCACCTTCTCCACGTCGGAGGGCGGCACCACGCTGTCGGCGCTGCCGTGCAGGATCAGGCCCGAGGCCGGGCAGGGGGCCAGGAAGGAGAAGTCGTAGGCGTTGGTCGGCGGCGAGACGGAGATGAAGCCGTCGGTCTCCGGCCGGCGCATCAGCAGCTGCATGCCCACCCAGGCGCCGAACGAATAGCCCGCCACCCAGCACTGCGAGGCCGCCGGATTGGTGGACTGCAGCCAGTCGAGCGCCGTCGCCGCGTCCGCCAGCTCGCCGATGCCGCCGTCGAACTCGCCCTGGCTGCGGCCGACGCCGCGGAAGTTGAACCGCAGCACCGAGAAGCCGCGCTTCATGAACAGGTGGAACAGCTGCACGGTCACCGGATTGTTCATCTGGCCGCCGGCCTTGGGGTGCGGGTGCAGGATCAGCGCCACGGGCGCGGTCTCGCTCTTGCCCTGGGAATAGCGCCCCTCGATCCGCCCGGCGGCGCCGGTCAGGACAACCTCTGGCATCTAGGTCCTCTTCGCCCTCGAATACTTGACTACTGCGCTCGGTCTTCCTAAGTCGCACCCATCCGGGCACGACCGGTCTCACGTCCGCGCGAAGGCGGCGGCTTTTAGCACAGCGCGGCCGCGATGCGCGCGAAAACTGCATTGGGTGCAAGGCCATGCGGCTGTCGACCAAAGGACGCTACGCGGTCATGGCGATGGCCGACCTGGCCAGGCGCGAAGCCGGCGCTGGCCGCGCCGTGGCGCTGGCCGATATCGCCGAGCGCCAGGAGATCTCGCTCTCCTATCTCGAGCAGCTGTTTGCCCGGCTCCGCCGCAAGGGGCTGGTGCGGAGCGCCCGCGGCCCCGGCGGCGGCTATCGCCTGGTCCGCAGCGCCGCGGAGACCAACATCGCCGAGATCGTCCACGCCGTCGACGAGCCGCTGCACGCCACCCGCTGCGCCGAGTCCAAGGGCTGCATGCTGAAGGGCGAGCGCTGCCTGACCCACGACCTCTGGGAAGACCTCGGCCACCACATCGAGGACTACCTCGCCTCGGTCAGCCTGGCCGATGTCCTGAGCGGCCGGCTCTCCGCCGACCGGGAGGCCGCATGAGCCGCGCGTCCGTCTATCTCGACTATAACGCCACCGCCCCCGCGC
Organism: Phenylobacterium sp.; assembly: GCA_028291285.1. The sequence goes on from JAQGIJ010000361.1 coordinate 2,300, forward strand.
GCCCGCAGGCCGCCGCGGCGGTGGCCCATGCGCTGCAGGTGGGCGGCAATCCGTCGTCCGTGCACGCCGCCGGCCGCGCCGCCCGGGCGCTGGTCGAGCAGGCCCGCGAGGAGGTGGCCCAGCTGGTCGCCGCGCCGGCCTCCACGGTGGTCTTCACCTCCGGCGGCACCGAGGCCAATGCGCTTGCCCTCGAAAGCGCCGTGGCCGCCGGCGCGCGCCGGCTGGTCGTCAGCGCCGTCGAGCACGACAGCGTGCTGGAGACCGCGAAGGCCTCCGGCGCCGCCGTGGAGCTCCTGCCCGTGACCCGCGACGGCGTCGCCGACCTGGATTGGCTGCGCGCGCGACTCGCCGCCTGGGACGCCGCCGACGGCCGGCCCTTCGTCGCCCTGATGCTGGCCAACAACGAGACCGGCGTGATCCAGCCGGTGGCCGAGGCCGCGCAGATCGTCCGCGCCGCCGTCGGCTGGCTGCACGTGGATGCCGTCCAGGCCGCCGGCAAGATCGCCCTCGACAGCCGCGCGCTGGGCGCCGACACCCTCAGCGTCTCGGCCCACAAGCTCGGCGGGCCGCAGGGCGTGGGCGCGCTCACCTTCGGCCCGCGGGCCGTCCTGTCGCGCCGCCAGCACGGCGGCGGGCAGGAGCGCGGCCGCCGGGCCGGAACGGAAAATGTTCCCGGAATCAGTGGCTTCGGCGCGGCCGCGAAGGCGGCGCTCGAAGACCTCCAAGCGATCAGGGCGCAGGCCCGCTGGCGCGACGCGGCGGCCGCGCGGCTATCGGCGGCGGGCGGCGTGGTGCTGGGCGATCGCGCGCCGCGCCTGGCCAACACGCTCTGCCTGGCCGACCCGGGCGTCGCCGCCGAGCTGCAGGTCATGGCGCTCGACCTCGCCGGCGTGATGGTCAGCGCCGGCGCCGCCTGCTCCTCGGGCAAGGTCAAGCCCAGCCACGTGCTGCAGGCCATGGGCGAGACTGCGCTCGCCGGCTCGGCGATCCGCGTAAGCGGCGGCTGGGCCACGACCGAAGAAGACTGGAACAGGCTTGCCGAAGCCTGGTTGGCCGCGCATGAGCGCCAGGCCCAGCGGCGCAACGAGCGTCGCGGCGCCCCCCTCGTCGCAGGAGTTTGAGTGATGGCCGCCGTCCGCCAGACCGTCGAACACGTCGAGAGCCTCGAGAAGTACAAGCACGGCTTCGTCACCGACATCGACCAGGAGTTCGCGCCCAAGGGGCTCGACGAGGACATCGTCCGCTTCATCTCGGCCAAGAAGGGCGAGCCGGCGTGGATGCTGGAGTGGCGCCTGGAGGCCTTCCGCCGCTGGCAGGCGATGGACGAGCCGACCTGGGCCAAGGTCCACTTCCCGCGCATCGACTACCAGGACTCCTACTACTACGCCGCGCCGAAGCAGAAGGCCGGACCCAACAGCCTCGACGAGGTCGATCCGCAGCTCCTGGACACCTACAAGAAGCTCGGCATCCCGCTTCGCGAGCAGGAGGTGCTGGCCGGCGTCGTCGGCGCGCCGCGCTACGCCGTGGACGCCGTCTTCGACAGCGTCTCGGTGGTCACCACCTTCAAGAAGGAGCTGGCCGAGGCCGGCGTGATCTTCTGCTCGATGAGCGAGGCGATCCGCGAGCACCCGGAGCTGGTGAAGCAGTACCTGGGCTCGGTGGTCCCGGTCAGCGACAACTACTACGCCTGCCTGAACGCCGCGGTCTTCTCCGACGGCAGCTTCGTCTATGTGCCGCCCGGCGTGCGCTGCCCGATGGAGCTCTCGACCTATTTCCGCATCAACGCGGAGAATTCCGGCCAGTTCGAGCGCACCCTGATCATCGCCGACGCGGGCGCCTACGTCTCCTACCTGGAGGGCTGCACCGCGCCGATGCGCGACGAGAACCAGCTGCACGCCGCGGTGGTCGAGCTGGTCGTCCTCGACGACGCCGAGATCAAGTACTCCACCGTCCAGAACTGGTACCCGGGCGATCCGGAGACCGGCAAGGGCGGCATCTACAACTTCGTCACCAAGCGCGCCGACTGCCGCGGCGCCCGCTCCAAGGTCTCCTGGACGCAGGTGGAGACCGGCTCGGCGATCACCTGGAAGTACCCCTCCTGCGTGCTGCGCGGGGAGGGGAGCACGGGTGAGTTCTACTCCATCGCCATCACCAACGGCCGCCAGCAAGCCGACACCGGCACCAAGATGATCCACCTGGGCGCCAACACCCGCTCGCGGATCATCTCCAAAGGAATCAGCGCCGGGCGCTCCTCCAACACCTCCCGCGGCCTGGTCTCGGCGCACCCCAAGGCCAAGGGCGCGCGCAACTTCACCCAGTGCGACTCCCTGCTCATCGGCAAGCACTGCGCCGCCCACACCGTCCCCTACGTCGAGGCCCGCAACGGCCAGTCGGTGTTCGAGCACGAGGCGACCACCACGCGCCTGTCGGACGACCAGCTGTTCTACGTCATGCAGCGCGGCCTCTCCCAGGAGGAGGCGGTGCAGCTGCTGGTCAACGGCTTCGTCAAGGACGTGCTGCAGGAGCTCCCCATGGAGTTCGCCGTCGAGGCGCAGAAGCTGGTGGCGATCTCGCTGGAGGGCAGCGTGGGATGAGCCAGCGCAGCCGCAGGCCGGCGACAAGGCCGCTCTCGCTCAAGGACGCCTTCGAGCGGGAGTACGCCCGCCGCGAGCTGGAGCGCCGCGCCCGCGACGAGGCCGAGCGCCTGCAGCAGGAGCGCGACCTCGAAGGCGCCGAGCAGCTGCACGCCGCGCTCGCCGACGATCCGGGGTTCCTCGAGGCCCGCGGGCTCACCGCCGATCGGCGCCGCTACACCGTCTCGCTCGACCACGCGCGCTTCCGCATCGCGGCCTATTTCGACGGCGGCAAGGTGGCCGTCACCCTGTCCGACAAGCGCGCCGCCCCCGCCTCCGCCGCCTCGCCCCGCCGCCAGGACACCGTCGAGGGCGCCGAGGACGCGCTCCGGCTGATCGCCCAGTTCCTCGTCGAAGAGACCCGCTGACCCCATGCTGAAGATCGACAACCTGCACGCCCGCGTCGAGGCGAACGAGATCCTCAAAGGGCTCAGCCTGGAGGTCCCGGCCGGCGAGGTGCACGCCATCATGGGCCCCAACGGCGCCGGCAAGTCGACGCTCTCCTACGTGCTGACCGGCCGCGCCGGCTACGAGGTGACGCAAGGCTCCGCCACGCTCGACGGCGAGGACCTGCTGGCGCTCGCACCCGACCAGCGCGCCGCCCGCGGCGTCTTCCTGTCGTTCCAGTATCCCTTGGAAATTCCGGGGGTTCCGGCGCTCACCTTCATCCGCACCGCGCTCAATGCCCAGCACAAGGCCCGCGGCGAGCCGGAGATCGCCGCCCCGGCCTTCCTCAAGCTCGCCCGCGAGAAGGCCGCCGCCCTGAAGATCGACTTCGACATGCTGAAGCGGGCGCTCAACGTCGGCTTCTCCGGCGGCGAGAAGAAGCGGATGGAGATCCTGCAGATGGCCATGCTGCAGCCCCGCTTCCTGATCCTCGACGAGACCGACAGTGGTCTCGACATCGACGCCCTGCGCATCGTCTCCGAAGGGGTCAACGCGCTGCGCTCGCCGGACCGCTCGATGCTGGTGATCACCCACTACCAGCGGCTCCTGGACTACATTACGCCCGACCGGGTGCATGTGCTGAGCGGCGGGCGGATCGTCGCCTCCGGCGGGCCGGAGCTGGCGCACGAGCTCGAGCGCGAGGGTTACGACCGCTACGCGAGGGCCGCATGAACCTCGGCGTCGCCATCGCCGAGCGCAACGCCGCCGAGCTGCCCAGCCGGCGCGACGAGGACTGGCGCTGGACCGACCTGCGCGGGCTGATCCGCCAGGTCCCGGAGCCGTCCGCCCTGCTTGCGCCGGAGAGCGCCGGCGCGGGCCCGTTCGCCGGCCTCGCCGGGCGCACCCTGGTCATCGCCAACGGCCGCGGCGGCGAGAGCGTCGCGGTGACCTCCGACGAGGTGCTGGCGCTGGACATCGTCGCCGACGGCGCCGGCGCCCATGCCGCCGCGCTGCGGATCGCGGTCGCGCCGGGCGTGCGCCTGACCCTGCTGGAGAGCTATCGCGGGGAGGGGAGCTACCTCGCCCGCACGACGCTGGACCTGGCCATCGGCGAGGGCGCGCGGGTGGAGCGGATCGTGCTCGCCGACGAGCCCGCCGAGGCGGTCTGCGTCAGCCAGGCGCAGGTCGCGCTCTCGCCCCACGCCGAGTTTGTCCAGACCACGCTGACCGGCGGCGCGCGCCGCCAGCGGCTGGAGACCCGCGTCGTTCATCCCGGCGGCCACGCGAAGCTGCGGCTCGACGGCGTCTATCTGCTGGCCGGCAAGCGCCACGCCGACCTCACCACCGCGGTGACCCACGAGGCCGTCGACGGGACCACCGACCAGCTCACCAAGGGC
>JAQGIJ010000365.1 GCA_028291285.1 Phenylobacterium sp.
TGATCGGGGGCACGGCGCTCAGCACCGCCTGCCGCACCCTGCGCGGCATGGCCTCGGCGATCTACGAGCACAGCATCAGCCTTTCGGAAGAAGAACCCGATCCTCAATAGTGAAGCTGGTTTCGCCAAGCCCGGGCCGACGATCGCTCGCCGCGCCGAGAACAGCCTCGCCCGGCCGCCCCAGCTCACAAGGTTTCGCCACATTCGCTATTGCAAAGGTTGTGTCGCTGAGCTTTGCTGTCTGCCTGGGTCGGGATCTGGGCACAAGGCGAAGATGGGCAATCTGGCGTCTCCTCTGCAGGTGGCGAGCGTGCTGGTCTGGCCGCTGCTCGCCGGGCTCGGCGTGGTGTTCTGGTCGCGGGCCAGGGCCGCGGCCCACGCGCGGCGCGTGGCGGCCATGGATGGGCAGCTGAAGGGCCTGTACCGCACGGTTCAGGCCAAGCCGCTCCGGCGCGGCTCGCCATGGTTGTCGAAGCCCTCGAGGAGGGCGAGGAGCTGGCGCCCGCCGCCCCTGTCGCCGCTGGCAAGCGCGTCACCGGCAAACGCGTCACACGCGCGGGATCTTAGAAAAACCGTCGCGGTCGACGGGATCAAAAGCGGGGCCGTATCGGTTTCCGCGGCATGACACCCAGCGACGAACAGCTCCAACGCCTCGTCAGCCGCCTCCGCGCCGCGGTCATCCGCGCCGAGCTCAAGCGCTTCCCGCGCCCGGTCCGGCCCGCACGCCCGCGCTGAGGCCTCAGGCCGGCGAGAAGGCCCGCAGGATCGCGGCCAGCTCAGGCTCGTGCACCAGCTCGGCCGCCTGCGCTGGCGCGGTCCAGAGCTTCTCCCGCTGGCCGGCCTCCGGCCAGACGTCGCGCTCGGCGAGCACCTTCAGCGCATAGACCGCCACCCGGACATGCTGCACCCGTCCGCTGCGCAGCCGCTTGTCGTAGTGGTAGACTCCGAGCTTCTTCTTCCCGAGGTCGCCCTTCACGCCCGCCTCCTCAAAGGCTTCTCGCGCCGCGGTGCCCGCGGAGCTGAGCCCCTTGATCGGCCACCCCTTGGGGATCACCCAGCGGTGCGTCTCGCGCGAGGTGATCAGCAGCACCTCGATGCGGCCGTCCGCGGTGCGCCGCCAGGGCAGGGCCGCGGCCTGCGCGCGCGGCTCGCGGTCCGGCTCGGCGGGGAGCTGACCCTTCTTGCCCATCAGCCGACGAGCCGATCGGCCAGCCGCGCCAGGCCGTAGAAGATCGCGCCCATCACCGCGGCGACCGGCAGGGTGATCACCCACGCCCAGACGATGCCCGTGGCGACGTTCCAGCGCACGGCCGAAACCCGCCGGGCGGCGCCGACGCCGACGATGGCGCCGGTGATGGTGTGGGTCGTAGAGACCGGAACGCCGATGTGTGTGGCCAGGAACAACGTGATCGCCCCGCCGGTCTCAGCGCAGAAGCCCTGCTGCGGCGACAGGCGGGTGATCTTCGAACCCATGGTGTGGACGATACGCCAGCCGCCGGTCAGCGTCCCCAGCGCCATCGCCGCCTGGCAGCTCAGGACAACCCAGAGCGGCACGTGGAAGCCCCCGCCGAGCTTGCCGTGCGCGAAGAGAAGCACCGCGATGACGCCCATGGTCTTCTGCGCGTCGTTGCCACCGTGGCCCAGGGAGTAGAGCGAGGCCGAGACGAATTGCAGCTTGCGGAAGGTGGCGTCCGCCAGCGCCGGCGTCGCATGGCGGAAGACCCAGGCCGCCAGCAGCACCAGCAGCAGGGCGAAGGCGAAGCCCAGCGCGGGCGAGACGACGATCCCCGCCACCGTCTTGGTCACCCCCGCCCAGACGATAGGGTGCAGGCCGGCCTTGGCGAAGCCCGCCCCGAGGAGGCCGCCGATCAGCGCATGGGACGACGACGACGGGATGCCCGCCAGCCAGGTCACGATGTTCCAGGTGATCGCTCCGCCCAGTGCGCCGAAGATCACCGCGTCCGAGACGATCGCCGGATCGATGATCCCCTTGCCGACGGTCGTGGCCACGTTCAACCCGAAGAATAGGAAGGCTACGAAGTTGAAGAAGGCCGCCCAGACCACCGCGTAGCGCGCCGGCAGCACACGGGTGGAGACGATGGTGGCGATGGAGTTCGCCGCGTCGTGCAGCCCGTTCAGGAAGTCGAAGGCGAGCGCCACGCCGATGAGGAGGACGAGCAGCAGGCCGGAGCCGGTGAGATCCACGTGCGCGTCCGGCTAGAGGTGCTCGATCAGCACGCCGCTGATCCGGTTGGCTACGTCCTCGAAGCGGTCGACCACCTTCTCGAGGTGATCGTAGATCTCGGAACCGACGATGAACGCCATGGCGTCGCCGCGCGCCGGGCCGTGGAAGAGCGCCGCCATCCCCTGGTCGAACAACTCGTCGGAGTCCTCCTCCAGCCGCGTCACCTCCTCCGTGATGGCGTTCAGCCGCTGGGCGTTGCCGCGCAGGGCGCGCAGCAGCGGCACGGCCTCGGAGGTCAGGTCGGCGGTCTTCACGATCACCTCCCCGAGTGTCACCATGTGCGGCGCGAAGCTGCGCTGCTCGAACAGGGTGATGGCCTTGGCCGTCTTGTGCATCTGGTCGATGGCGTCGTCCATCGAGCTGATCAGATCACGGATGTCTGCCCGGTCGAACGGCGTGATGAAGGTCCGGCGCACCGCCAGCAGCACCTCGCGGGTGACCGCATCGGCTTCGGCCTCCAGGCGCGCGATCTCCGCGCAGCGCTCGGGAACCTGTTCACCGCCCTCCAGCAGCTGACGTAGCGACCGCGCGCCCGCGCAGAGCGTCTTCGCGTGCGCCTCGAAGAGGTCGAAGAACCGCTCCTCCTTGGGCATCAGGGCTTGGAACCAACTCAGCATACGGAATATCCGGCGTGATCGATGGCCAGACCCCTAAGGCGCAGCCGGGGGCCTGTAAACGGCGTGCAGGCGTTCGGCGACGGAAACCAAGCGTCACCGTGAAACGTTGCGGCGAAGCTGGTGGAGGTCTCGCCGATGGTCGCCTACTTCTCGCGCTCCGATCTGAATTTCAGCTTCCCGCCGGGCTCGCAGGGGGCGGTGGTCCGGGAGTTCTTCTTCGCCGACGTCAACGGGGACGGCCGGCAGGACGCCATCCTCACCTACGAGTACTACCCGCTGCAGAACCAGCCGATCCCGGTCCGGGTGCTGCTCGGCGACGGTCACGGCGGCTTCAGCGACGACACCAGCCAGCTCTTCGTCGGCGGCGCGCCCGGCTTCGTCGACGCCCGCGCGCACGCCGCCGCCGACTTCAACGGCGACGGCAAGACCGACCTCTTCTTCGCCGACACCGGCTACGAGGCGCAGCCCTACGCCGGCGCGGCCAACGGGCTGCTGCTGTC
>JAQGIJ010000377.1 GCA_028291285.1 Phenylobacterium sp.
GACTGGATGTCCTCCAGCACGCGCTTCATCTCCGCCTTGGTCTCAGGCGTGACGATGCGCGGGCCGGTCACGTACTCGCCGTACTCGGCCGTGTTGGAGATGGAGTAGTTCATGTTGGCGATGCCGCCCTCGTAGATCAGGTCGACGATCAGCTTCACCTCGTGCAGGCACTCGAAATAGGCCATCTCCGGGGCGTAGCCCGCCTCGACGAGGGTCTCGAATCCCGCCCGGATCAGCTCCACCAGGCCGCCGCAGAGCACCGTCTGCTCGCCGAACAGGTCGGTCTCGCACTCCTCGCGGAAGTTGGTCTCGATAATCCCCGAGCGGCCGCCGCCGATCGCCGAGGCGTAAGCCAGGCCCAGGTCCATGGCGCCGCCGGTCGCGTTCTGGTGGATGGCGATCAGGCAGGGCACGCCGCCGCCCTTCTGGTACTCGCCGCGCACGGTGTGGCCGGGCCCCTTCGGGGCGACCATCAGCACGTCGACCGAGCTCTTCGGCTCGATCAGGCCGAAGTGGACGTTCAGGCCGTGGGCGAACAGCAGCGCCGCGCCGTCCTTCAGGTTGGGGGCGATCTCGTCGCGGTAGATCTGCGCCTGCAGCTCGTCGGGGGCCAGCACCATCAGGGCGTCGGCCCAGGCGGCGGCCTCGGCCACGCTCATCACCTTCAGCCCGTCGGCCTCGACCTTCTTGGCGGTGGACGAGCCGGGACGCAGCGCGACGGCGACGTTCTTCACCCCGGAGTCCATCAGGTTCAGCGCATGCGCCCGGCCCTGGGAGCCATAGCCTACGATGGCGATCTTCTTGTCCAGGATGCGGGAAATGTCGGCGTCGCGGTCGTAGTAGACGCGCATGAATGTTCTCCTGAACAGAAGGAAGGCCGCGCACCGGCGCAATGGCGGCGCGAGAAGGCGCGGGCTCTGAAGCGTTTTTTTGCGTCTAGGTCAAGGGAGGGACGGCGCCGCAGGTGGGCGCGGGCGTCGCGCGCGGAGCCGAACCATGGCAGTTCAGGCGCATGATCGAGGTCACGCCCGCCATTTCGCTGCAGGACGGCGAGCTTGCCTGGAAGGCGGTGCGCGCCTCCGGGCCCGGCGGCCAGCACGTCAACAAGACCTCGAGTGCGGTGGAGCTGCGCTTCGACGTGCGCGCCTCCCCCTCGCTGCCCGAGCCGGTCAGGGCCAGGCTCTACCGGCTGGCGGGCAGCCGGCTGACCCAGGACGGCGTGCTGGTGCTGACCGCCCAGGAGCACCGCTCACAGGAGATGAACCGCCAGGCGGCGCTGGAGCGGCTGACCGCGCTCATCCGCAAGGCCGCGGAGCCGCCGCCCCCGCCGCGCAAGAAGACCCGCCCGACGCTGGCGTCGAAGAGGCGCCGGCTGCAGACCAAGGCCAAGCGGGGCAGCGTCAAGAGCACGCGCGGAAAGCCCCCGCTGGAGTAGCCGCTGAGGCCGCCGCCATGGCCTCGCCGCAAATGAGGTTTTTCGAGAACGCCCGATGCTCGTATGGTGAGGCTCATGTCGCGTGTCCCGATGTTTTCCGCCCTCGCCGTGGCCGCAGGTCTCGCCGCCTGCACCCCGACCCTGGGGCCGCCGCCGCCCGGCGGCTTTGGCGCGCCCGCCGCGTCGAGCTTCCGCGCTGAGGATTTCGCCTGGTCGGCCGAGACCGGCCGCGGCGCCATCGCAGGCCACCTGGCCTATCACGAAGGCAAGAACCACTTCACCTGCACCAAGGGCACGGTGATCCTGACCCCTGAGACGCCCTGGACGCGCCGGCGCATGGAAGTGCTCTACCTTTCCAGCGAGGCCGCCGCCCTGCCGGCCGACGAGGTGCGGGCGCGCACCCCCTCGGCGCCCAGCGGCGATTATTCGGCCTTCGTGCGCAAGGCGACCTGCGACGCGGCCAGCCGCTTCAGCTTCAGCGGGCTTCCCGACGGCGCCTGGTACGCCATCGCCGTGGCCAAGCCGGTGGAGGGCTCCGGCCCCGGGATCGCGGTGATGCGCCGCGTCACCACCCACGGCGGGCGCGTCACGCCGCTGGCGCTGTAAAAACAGCGTCCGCGGGAAACCGGCTGTGATTTGAAGGGTTTCGCTCCAGCGGGCGGCGGGCGCCGGCCCGCGCCAGGGCGAAGGGCTTTCACCATGCGCCAGCTGATCCGCAGCGCCGCGGCGTACGCCGCCCTGGCGGGGCTTTCCGCCTGCGCCCAAGCCCGTCCTCCGCACGCGCCGGAGGCCGTGTCGGCCCAGCGCTTCGCCAAGCCCGCCGGCGATATCGCCGCGAGCGCCGAGCAGGTCGGCTACGACGCCGACGCGCGGCACATCGCCGAACTGCCTGGCCGCCCACCGCAGCTATGATTACCGCACCGACCGCTTCCGCACCCACTCCGGCCAGAGCCGGCGCTGCGCCCCACACGGGGCGCCCGAAGCTCCGCCCTAGGAACCGCCCGCCCAAGGCTAGGCGTTAAGCGCGCCTGAGGGATGCGCCGAACGGAGATATTCGATGCGCAAGATGCTGAGCGCGGTGGTGGCGAGCCTTGCCGTCGCCGGCGGCGCGGCCGCCATCGCCGGCGCC
>JAQGIJ010000379.1 GCA_028291285.1 Phenylobacterium sp.
GCCGCGGCGGCGGCGGCGGCGGCGGCCAGCGCTCCTCCGGCGGCGGCGGCCGGTCCGGTGGCGTCTGGTCGAACCGCTGAATTCGGCGCGCTGACAATCGGGTCCCTTCTCCCGCTGCGGGAGAGGGGACGCTACTCTTGGCGCGTCAGGCTCTCCGCTTCGCTGCGGCCGGATGACGGGCCTGTTACGACCGATAATCCCCGTTGATCTCGACGTAGCGTTTGGTGAGGTCGCAGGTCCAGACGGTGGAGCTGGCGCGGCCCATGCCGACGTCGACCGTCACCTCCAGCTCCTTGTTCTTCATGTAGGCGCTCATCTTCGCCTCGTCGTAGCCGGAGGCGACCAGGCCGTCCTGGGCGGCCCAGAGGGGGCCGAACTTCACGCTGAGCGAGTCCCGGTCGATCGGCTCGTCGGCCTTGCCCACGGCCATGACGATGCGGCCCCAGTTGGCGTCCTCGCCGGCGAAGGCGGTCTTCACCAGGGGGCTGTCGGCGATGGAACGGGCGATCTTGCGCGCCGAGGCGGCCGTCGCGGCGCCGGTCACCGCGATCTTGATGAACTTGGTCGCCCCTTCGCCATCGCGCACCAGCTGGTGGGCGAGGCTCATCAGCACCTGTTCGAGCTTGTCGCGGAAGTCGGCCAGCCGGCGGTCGCCCGCCCGGCTGATCCGCGGCGCGCCGGACTGCCCGGTGGCGAAGAGCAAGAGCGTGTCGTTGGTTGAGGTGTCGCCGTCCACCGTCACCGCATTGAAGGTGTTGCGGGTGTAGAGGTTCACCAGGTTCTGAAGCGCCGCGGGGGAGATCGCCGCGTCGGTGACCACGAAGGCCAGCATGGTCGCCATGTCCGGGGCGATCATCCCCGAGCCCTTGCAGATGCCGCCGATCCGCACCGTCACCCCGTCGATCCTCGCCTCGGCGTAGGCGCCCTTGGGGAAGGTGTCGGTGGTCATGATGGCGCGCGCGGCGCCGGCCCAGGCGTCGGCCTTCAGCTTCTGCTCCACCTCAGCCAGCCGGTGGACGATCTTCGCCTCGTCAAGCAGCACGCCGATGACGCCGGTGGAGGCCACCATCACGTCGCGCTGGCGGCAGTCGAAGCGCTTGCCGACGGCGGAGGCGAGCCGGCGCACCGCGTCCGCGCCGGGCCGGCCGGTGAAGGCATTGGCGCAGCCGGCGTTGACCACCAGCGCCCGCACGCCCTCGCCCTTGGTCGCTTCCAGGTGCCGGCGGCACCAGTCGACCGGCGCCGCGCCCACGGCGTTGCGGGTGAAGACGCCCGCGCAGCTCGCGCCGGCGGGGAAGCTCATCACCAGCAGGTCCTCGCGCTCGTGCTTGTAGTAGCCGGCCCGGGCGGTGGCGAGCTGGACGCCGGCGATCGGCGGCATCCGCGGGAACGGCACGGCGAGCGGCGAGACCGGCATGGCGGCCTTGCCCGGGGCGGCGGGCGGGGACGCGAGGGGGGCCGGTTCGCCGAACTGGCGCGCCTGCTTGTCCGCCCGCTTCAGCGCCGCCCGCTTCAACGCGCTGGCCAAGGGATCGAAGGCGCGTTCCAGCGTCTGGCCCACCATCTCGACGGGCTTCGGCGCCACTGTCTTCTTGGGAATGCGGCTCATCTGGCGGCCCCTTGGGCTGGGGGGTTGGGCGGCGGGCGCCCGTCCCTAGCGATTTACGCCCGCAAGTGCAAAGGTTCGCCCATTGCGATGAAGGGGGACTGAACCCCCGGCCGAATTCCGATCGAGAGGGAACTGCCCATGCGCGACGCCGTGATCGTCTCCTACGCCCGCACGGGCATGCCCAAGGCCGCGCGCGGCGGGTTCAACATCACCCCGACGGTCAGCATCGCCGCGCATGCGGTGAAGCACGCCGTCGAGCGGGCCGGCGTGGCGCCCCAGGACATCGAGGACTGCTTCATGGGCAATGTGACCCTGGGCGGCGGCAACCTCGGCCGGGAGACGGCGCTGCTGGCGGGCCTGCCGATCACCACCTCCGGCGCCACCATCAACCGCTTCTGCTCCTCGGGCCTGAACAGCGTCGCGCTGGCCGCCTACCACGTGAAGGAAGAGGGCGGCGACGTCGTCGTGGCCGGCGGCGTGGAGTCGCTCTCGCTGCCGGGCGGCGCGCGCAACCCGGCCAACCTCGACCCCAAGCTCACCGACCTGCATCCGGCGATCTTCATCCCGATGATCGACACCGCCGACATCGTCGCCGAGCGCTACAAGGTCAGCCGCGAGGCGCAGGACGAATTCTCCTACGAGAGCCAGATGCGCACGGCCGCGGCCCAGCAGGCCGGCAAGCACCGCGAGGAGATCGCGCCCATGGCCACCCGGATGAGGGTGGTCGACAAGGAGACCAAGGCGGAGTCCATCGTCGACGTCGTCGTCGACCGCGACGACTGCAACCGGCCGGACACCACGCGCGAGGGCCTCTCCAAGCTCCCGCCGGTGCGCGGCGAGGGCAAGTTCGTCACCGCCGGCAACGCCTCGCAGCTCTCCGACGGTGCGGCCGCGGTGGTGGTCATGGAGGCCAAGGAGGCCGAACGCCGGGGCTTGGCGCCGCTGGGCGCGTTCCGCGGCTGGGCGGTGGCCGGCTGCGAGCCGGACGAGATGGGCATCGGGCCGGTCTTCGCCATCCCGCGCCTGCTCGAGCGCCATGGCCTGAAGATCGACGACATCGACCTGTGGGAGCTGAACGAGGCCTTCGCCTCCCAGTGCCTCTACAGCCGCGACCGGCTGGGCATCGATCCGGAGAAGTACAACGTCAACGGCGGCGCCATCTCCATCGGCCACCCCTTCGGCATGAGCGGCACGCGGCTGACCGGTACGGTCTTGCAGGAAGCCCAGCGCCGCAAGGGCAAGTGGGCGGTGGTCTCCATGTGCGTCGGCGGCGGCATGGGGGCGGCGGGCCTGTTCGAGGTGTTCTGAGGCGGCCGCGACGCCGGACGTCACCCCGCCGCGTTGACACTGGCAGGGCCGCTGCTTAAGTCTCGGCCGCCCTGAAAAGAGCGATTTTCTCCGGCAGGCGCAGGCCCGTATGGCCGGTGCGCGCCGGCGGCCCCGCAATACCGGACCTCCTTACTTGAGCATGTTCCAACGGTTCTTCGGCTCCTCCAACGACCGCAAGGTCAAGGCCATGGCCGCCCGGGTCGGCAAGATCAACGCCTTCGAGCCGACGCTCCAGGCGCTCTCCGACGCCGAGCTGCGCGCCAAGACGGACGAGTTCAAGGCCAGGCTCGCCCAGGGCGCCACGGTGGAGGACCTGCTGGAGGAAGCCTTCGCCGTGGTGCGCGAAGCCTCGTGCCGCTCGACCGGGCTTCGCCACTTCGACGTGCAGATGGTCGGCGGCATGGTGCTGCACCAGGGCGGCATCGCCGAGATGCGCACCGGCGAGGGCAAGACCCTGGTCGCCACCCTGCCGGTCTATCTGAACGCGCTCGCCGGCAAGGGCGTGCACCTCATCACCGTCAACGACTACCTGGCCCAGCGCGACGCCGAGTGGATGGGGCAGATCTACCGCTTCCTGGGCCTGAGCGTCGGGGTGATCGTCCACGGCCTTTCGCAGGGCCAGCGCCAGGCCGCCTACGCCTCGGACCTCACCTACGGCACGAACAACGAGTTCGGCTTCGACTACCTGCGCGACAACCTGGTCTACGACCCCGGCGAGATGGTCCAGCGGGGCCACCACTTCGCCATCGTCGACGAGGTGGACTCGATCCTGATCGACGAGGCGCGCACGCCGCTGATCATTTCGGGGCCCACCGAGGACCGCTCCGAGTTCTACAAGATCATCGATGCGCTGATCAAAGAGCTGATCAAGGACCCCACCACCTTCGAGCACGACGAGAAGCAGCGGCAGGTGATCCTGACCGAGGACGGGGCCGAGCGGATCGAGGAGATCCTGGCGCAGGGCGGCCACCTGGCGGAGGACTCCGCGGGCCTTTACGACGCCGCAAACGTCTCGGTAGTGCACCACGTCAACCAGGCGCTGCGGGCCAACATCCTCTACACCCGCGACAAGGACTACATCGTCCGCATGGGCGAGGTGATCCTGATCGACGAGTTCACCGGCCGCATGATGCAGGGCCGCCGGCTCTCGGAAGGCCTGCACCAAGCCATCGAGGCCAAGGAAAGCGCCGTCATCCAGCCCGAGAACCAGACGCTGGCCTCGGTCACCATCCAGAACTACTTCCGACTCTATTCCAAGCTCTCGGGGATGACCGGCACGGCCGCGACCGAGGCCCAGGAATTCCACGACATCTACAAGATGGAAGTGGTCGAGATCCCGACCAACCGCCCGGTGACGCGCGTCGATGACGACGACGAGGTCTATCGCACCTCCGCAGAGAAGAACCGGGCGATCATCGAGCAGATCGAGGACTGCTATCGCCGCGGCCAGCCGATCCTGGTGGGCACGGTATCCATCGAGAAGTCCGAGCAGCTCTCCGAGCTCCTCAAGGCGCACCGCTTCGAGGTCGACGGCAAGAAGAAGACCGGCATCCCGCACAATGTGCTGAACGCCCGCTACCACGAGCAGGAAGCCTTCATCGTCGCCGACGCCGGCGTGCCCGCCGCCGTCACCATCGCCACCAACATGGCCGGTCGCGGCACCGACATCCAGCTGGGCGGCAACATCGACATGAAGGTCGCCCGCTGGCGCGACGAGCAGCGCGGCCTGGGCGTCGAGGCCACGCCGGAGATGGCCGCCGAGCACAAGGCCAGGATCGAGGCGGAGATCGGCGGCCTGAAGACCCAGGCGCTGGCCGCCGGCGGCCTCTTCGTGCTGGGCACGGAGCGGCACGAGAGCCGGCGGATCGACAACCAGCTGCGCGGCCGCACCGGCCGCCAGGGCGACCCGGGCCACTCGAAGTTCTTCCTCTCCTGCGAGGACGACCTCCTGCGCATCTTCGCCGGCGAGCGGCTGGACTCGATCATGCGCACCTTCGGCGTTCAGGAAGGCGAGGCGATCACCCACCGGTGGCTGAACTCGGCCATCGCCACCGCCCAGAAGCGCGTCGAGCAGCGCAACTACGAAATCCGCAAGAACCTGCTGAAGTACGACGACGTCGTGAACGACCAGCGCAAGGCGGTGTTCGAGCAGCGCGCGGAGTTCATGAACTCGGCCGACATCTCCGACGTCATCGCCGAGATGCGCCGCGACACCATCACCGACTTCGTGAACCGCCACCTGCCGCCCAAGGCCTACGCCGAGCAATGGGATGTCGACGGGCTCGAGGCGCACGTGCTCGAGTTCCTGGGCCTGGAGCTGCCGATCCGCGACTGGGCGGCGGAGGACGGCATCGCCAACGAGGAGATCGAGGAGCGCATCGCCGCCGCCGCCGACGCCCGCGCCGCCGAGCGCGAGGTGCAGGTCGGCGAGCACATGCGCAACGTCGAGAAGAGCTTCCTGCTGCAGATGATCGACCTGCAGTGGCGCGAGCACCTGATGCACCTCGACCACCTGAGGAACGTCATCGGGCTTCGCGGCTACGGCCAGCGCGATCCGCTGCAGGAGTACAAGACCGAGGCCTTCTCGCTGTTCGAGAAGCTGCTGGTGGACCTGCGCCAGAACGTCACCCGCTGGCTGATGACGGTGGAATTCCAGTTCGAGGAGCCGCCGCCGCCGCCGCCGGGCCAGCTCTACGAGGTGCACCTGGACCCGCTGACCGGCGAGAACGCCGCCCAGATGGGGGCCATTCCCGACGGCCTGCCCGCCGACCAGCGCGCGGGGCTGCCGGTCACCGTCCTGCCGCAAGGCTGGGAGGACACCGGCCGCAACGCCCCCTGCCCCTGCGGCTCGGGCAAGAAGTTCAAGCACTGCCACGGGGCGCTGGTCTAGCGCCGGCCGCAGCGGCGCTCCTGCCGCATTACGTTGTAAACGGAACACCGAGCGGCTAACCCTGGGTCAGGGCTAACCGCCAGGGGCCGGCATGCCGCGCATCCTCACCGACACCGACGTCGCCGATTTCCG
Organism: Phenylobacterium sp.; assembly: GCA_028291285.1. The sequence continues at coordinate 5,961 of JAQGIJ010000379.1, forward strand.
CGAGCGGCTCTGCGCCGCCGCCGAGCGGCTGTTCGCGGCCAAGGGGCTGGACGGCGTCACCATGCGTCAGCTCGCCGCCGAGCTCGGCGTCTCGCCGATGACGCCCTACCG
>JAQGIJ010000410.1 GCA_028291285.1 Phenylobacterium sp.
ATGGAGGCGCAATTGCAAGCGCACGACCACGCCGGCCGGCTCAACTATTTCAACCAGCTGTTCACGAATGACTTGGCGCGAGCTGAGCAATTGGTGAAGCAGCGCCTCGGCCCCCGAGGCCTGGCGAACCTCGCCCAGCAACATTTCGATGCGCTGACGGCCGACGCATACAACGCCGGAGCCAAGGGCGCCTTGGGGCCCCAGATGCTGCAGAATATATGGGATGGCCAGTTGAGTGCGGCGGGACAGCAATTCAACGCCTACAAGGGCACGGACCAAAGCACCGGCCAAAAGCGAATTCTTCCCGGACTCGTGAAGCGCAGTCTCGAGCAGGCCGCGATCTTCAACCGGGGCGACTACAACTACGCGCCGAGCAATGCGGACATAGACGCCGCCACGCGGGCCGCAATCGCCGCGAGTGTGCGGCGCAGACCCGCGGGCAGGTTATTCCTGTTTTGTTCTTGACGCCGCGGAGCTGAGCCGCACATTGTGGCTCCAAATGTAGGAACCGATGCGCATGAGGTTTGGGACGGTTTTGCTGGCGCTGAGCCTAGCAATGTTCGCCGGGCCTGCGGGTTCTGCGCCGAAGAAGACGTCGTACAAGCATGTCGTGGAACGCGCCTGGGCGACTGCGCTGCGTCCGCAAAACGCGACCGGTCGGTGTTGGGCCAAGATCGGCCGCGATCCGGCCTTGGCGCTCACGAGGTATTGCGTCCAGAACGCGCCGACGCTCCATAACCACTGTTGGTCGGGTAACAGTTGCGAGCTATTGGCAGGCGCGATCTGGGGTTGGTGCAGGGACTCGAAATGGGACCCGGCCGTGACCGGCGCGACACCCCCCGATCCGAAGCATCTGCCGTGTTCATCCTCCTTCGACATGTTCGGCTGGGATAACGTCGAGGGAACGCTAGCCTATTGATCGTACTCCCCACCGCGCAGGCTTGCCTGGCGCAAATCACCGCGGAATTCACGAAATGACATGATCGCCGGATTGGGCGGTCGAGGGGCCTCGCGGGCGACTGCGGGGCCTTCGGTTTTTCGCAGAGTGTCGGCGCAGCCGTTGGCGCGCCTTCGAGACAGCCCGCCAGCCGACACACGGTCCTGAACCTCTACGCGCAAGAGCGGCGGAGGCGGGCTTTCCCATGCCTGAGCTCGCGTGAGGCTTGCCATGCATCGCCTGATCGAAAGGGCGGCGCGGCAGGCCCGCGGGCTCGGGTTCTGCGTGCGGCGCGCGGAGCGCGGCTGGAGCGTCTGGCGGCTGTCGCCCACCGGGTGGGTGTGGCACGCGCAGTTCGCCACCCGCGACGACGCCGAGGGCTACCTGGTCGCTAAGCTGGTCCACGTGGACCGCTGAAACCCCGCCTCCCCAGGGGCCCGCGCGCCGCACGCAGGTTCGATTTGCAGCGGGGAATCTTCCTTTTCGCGCCCTCGTGCCGCCGGCGGGCCGCTGCCCGCGGAACATCCGGAGACAGTGATGTTGCCCGATGAAGATGACGGCGGCGTCGCCGGCGTGTCGACGCAGGATATCCTTGACCGGCTCCAGCAGATGCGAACCCAGCTTTTCGGCGCCGGGGCGGCTCCGGACGCAGAGCCGCAGGCGCAGATCGGTCCACCCGCCTCACGTGCGGGCAGCCTCTTCGGGGGCGGCTGGGCGCGATATCTGGCCGGACGGCCGACTCACAGTCCGCCGCCGGACGCTCAGGCGATCATCAACAGCGTTCCCGCGGAAGTGTGGCTCGCTCGCGCCAAGCTGGCGCAGCGGGGTGTGCCACTTCGGCCGGTTTGGGAAGGCTATGGCGGCGGGTCTGAGGCGGCGGCCGCGAGCGCGCGCCCTGAGCAGGAGCCTCCGCTGTTCTCGAGTCAGGCCGGGATGAGCGATCCTGTGCAGTCAGGCGGCTCTCCCCAGTCGTGGCAGACCCAAGGTATTTCGAATGCGGTTTGGCGCCCCCACTCCCTCCACGATCCGTATGAAGAGCCCACCTTTGATAGAGGTTTGGACGGCCCAGCGGATGGCGGCCAATTCCTTGAGATCGGCAATCCCGCAAATCCACGCCTGATACGCGAATGGGAGAAGAGGGAAGGACGCGCTTGGCCAACGGATCCTGTGACGGGCCGTCGGTATGACGTCGCTCATACTAGAGCGATCGCTGACGGCGGGACGAACACTTTGGACAACATACGTCCCATGCGCCCAGACGAGCATATGGCTGAGCACATGGCGAATGGTGATCACGCACGGTGGGCGCAACGCCAGTGGATCGCACGGGCGTTCGGCGGGAGAGTCGCAAGCGTATTAGGTCCGCTCGGCTTGCTTTCGGACGCGCTAGGGGTCGCGTCTGGTCGCATCCGTACCGATACGTTCGACAACTTCACGAGCGACCTCTTCGGATGGCCGAGCATTGAAGACCGTCAACGGGCCTTCGAGCGCGATCAGAAGCTCAGGAATCCAAACTGGAAGGCAGGCGATCCGATTGCCACTTGAAGTCGGGAGTGCTCTCTTTGCCGCATGAGAGCAGCGCCCGTCGACATCTCCGGCTTTCCGACGGGCGCCCCGGAGATCAGCTACGACGAGCCCGACGACCGGGCGCATCTTGAGCGAATGGAATTGGATACGCGCGCCTATGTGGCGAGCTTCAGTTCGTCGCCGCCGATCGAGAAGGTGACGTTCGCCTTCGGTTTGCCGCCGAAGCTGGCGCTGTTCCTCATCCGCTACGCGACCCCCATCACGCGGGGCGAACTCGCCGGAGAGATCGAGCAGTGGGTCGTGGTCGGCGATCTGCCGTTCATGTGCTTCGAGACAGAGGATGCGCCGACGCCTTCGCTCGCCTTGCAGCTCTACTGCGCGATCGCGCAGGATTGGGCCGACCGGGTGCTCGCGGGAGAGGACCTCTCCGAGAGCTATCCGATCCCCGTGGAACCGACGCGCGAGTACGCGGAGATGCTGCTGAGCCGGGTGGCTCTCATCCGCGAGGAGCTCGTGCCGCGGACTTGAGGGCCTTGCGGAGCGCCGCAAATCACCGCGGAATTCACGAAATGAGATGATCGCCCAGGTGGCGGTCGAGGGGCCTCGCGGGACTTGCGGGGCTTTTGTCGTTTCAGAGGTTTCTGCGCTCGTTCCTGAGCGCCTTGCGAACAGCCCGCCAGCCGACACACGGTCTTGAACCTCTACGCGCAAGAGCGGCGGAGGCGGGCTTTCCCATGCCTGAGCTCGCGTGAGACTTGCCATGCATCGACTGATCGAAAGGGCGGCGCGGCAGGCCGGCGGGCTTGGGTTCTGCGTGCGGCGCGCGGAGCGCGGCTGGAGCGTCTGGCGGCTGTCGCCCACCGGGTGGGTGTGGCACGCGCAGTTCGCGACCCGCGACGACGCCGAGGACTACCTGGTCGCCAAGCTGGTCCAGGTCGAGCGCTGAAGCCCCGCCCTCCCCCAGGGGCTCGCGCGCCGCACGCAGGTTTTTCCATTCCTCCAGAAAAGAAGAGAGAGGGTTTCGCCATGGCTGGCGTTGGGCAGAAGTACGGGATTTCCGGGTCGCAAGGCTCGGGCTGGACGTTCGGGGGTGGCCTGGCCGTGCCTGCGGGCATGTTCGTGACCGAGAGCGCGGTGGCGTCGATCACGGCCGGGACGACGCGGACGCACGCGGGTGCGGCGGCGCTGGCGCAGGAGGTCAACCGAGTGGACACGGCGACCGCGCCGGCGGCGGGCTCGACGCTGGGCGACGGCGTGCGGCTGATGGCGGCCGTGGCCGGGCTGACGATCCTGGTGATCAACAACACGGCCCAACCCGTGCAGGTTTATGGGACGGGCTCCGACACCCTCAACACCGTGGCGGGCGCCACCGGCGTCATGCTGCCGCCGCAGGGGATGTACCTGTTCGCTTCGGCCGCGGCCGGGGCCTGGACGTGCGAGGGTATCGGCACCGGGGCTTCCGGCGGCTATCCCACGGTGACGGCGGTGGATGCGCTGACCGCCAAGGCCGGCGGAGGGCAGGCGGGCGCGACGGTGTGCGCGGCGGTGATCAACCGCTTCACGACGGTGGCGACGGCGGCGGACTCCGGCCTGCTGCCGGCGGCCAAGGCCGGGATGCAGATCACGGTGACCAACGCGCACGCGACCAACTCCATGAACCTGTTCCCGGCGAGCGGCGAGCAGATCAATTCGGCCGGCGCCAACGTCGCCTTCGCGCTCGCGGCCGGCAAGACGGCGAGCTTCACCAGCGCGGCGAACGGAGCCTGGCACGCCGTGCTGAGCGCGTAAGCGCGTGGCGCGCAAGGCGAACACGGCGCTGACGCCCGGCTCGGCCGCCCGGCGGCTGGCGGCGATCGAGCGCTCGGGGCCGACGCCGCTGGACTACATGCTGCAGGTGATGCGCGACGAGAGCCTCGAGCCCGCCAAGCGGCTCGACGCCGCCAAAGCCGCCGCGCCCTACGTGCATCCGCGGCTGGCCAGCGTGGCGGTGGGCAACCAGGACGACAGGCCGTTCGAACAGGTGATCCGATGGGCGCTGACCGAGGCCGAGGGCGCGCCGGACCCGTCCGCGAACACGCAAGACGTGAAGTCGTGATCCCCTACCGGCCGAGGCCGGTCTGGCTGCCCTTTCACCAGAGCCTGGCGCGCTGGCGGGTGGTGGTGGCGCACCGGCGGGCGGGCAAGACGGTGGCGGCGCTGAACGGGCTGATCCGCACGGCCATGACCTGTGGCAAGCCGAACCCCCGCTGCGCCTACGTCGCGCCCTACCTGGGCCAGGCGAAGGCGGTGGCCTGGGACCACCTGAAGCGCTTCACCGCGCCGATCCCAGGCGTGAGCTGGAATGAGGCGGAGCTGCGCTGCGACCTGCCGAACGGCGGGCGGATCCGGCTGTTCGGCGCGGACAATCCGGACGCCCTTCGGGGTCTCTACCTGGACGACGTCGACTGCGACGAGTTCGGCGACTGGGATCCGCGCGCCTGGACCGAGGTGATCCGGCCGGCGCTGTCGGACCGGCAGGGCCGGGCGACCTTCACCGGCACGCCCAGGGGCAAGAACAGCTTCTTCGAGCTGCGTGAGCGGGCGGCGCGCGGCGAGCCCGGCTGGGCGCTGTGGGAGCTGAAGGCATCGCAGACGGGACTGCTCACGCCCGAGGAGCTGGCGGATGCGCGGGCCAGCATGGACGTCTCGGCCTATGCCCGGGAGTACGAGTGCAGCTTCGACGCCTCGGTGGAGGGCGCCTTTTACGCCACGGAGCTGGCGGCCTGCGAGGCCGAGGGGCGGTTCTGCCGGGCGCCGATCGAGCCCACCGTCCGCGTGGACACCTGGTGGGACCTGGGCATCGACGACGCCACCGCCATCTGGTTCGTCCAGGACGTCGGGCCCGAGCGGCG
>JAQGIJ010000430.1 GCA_028291285.1 Phenylobacterium sp.
CAGGGAGGGGGCGAGCTTGCTCATGTCCTGGATGCTGTTCACGGCGAGCTCGGTCAGCTTCTGCTGCGAGACCGCCGTCACCGCGACCGGGACCTGCTGGATGTTCTCCTCGACCCGGCGGGCGGTGACGACCACCTCCTCGAGCTGGGCCCCGGTCTGCTTGGAAGCCTGCGCCGCGGCGCTGGACGGAATCGCCGCAAAGCCGGCGCACAGCGCCAGCGCGGCGAAGCTGCTTGCGCCTAGGCAAGCCGCCTTCATCGTAGGCATGTTTCCCCCTAAGATATTCGTGTTCGTTGAGCCGACGATAGCCGAAGCCGGCCCGATCGGCTAGATTACTGAAGCAGCGTCAGAATAATTTTTTTCAAGCGAGAAACGCGGGAAACGTCATGGAAATGGAAGAGCTGATCCTCGTCAGCGTGGACGACCACGTGAACGAGCCGCCGGACATGTTCACCCGGCACATCCCCGCCAAGTTCAAAGGCCGCGAGCCGCGGGTCAACCAGACCGAGCACGGCCAGGCCTGGGTGATCGAGGGGCAGAAGGTCACCGGCCTCGGGCTCAACGCCGTCGTCGGCCGCCCGAAGACCGAGTACGGCCACGAGCCGACTTCCTACGAGCAGATGCGGGAGGGCACCTACGACATCCACGCCCGCATCGCCGACATGAACGTCAACGGCGTGCTCGGCTCGATCAACTTCGCCTCCTTCCCGGGCTTTGGGGGCAACCGCTTCATCCAGCAGAGCGACAAGGATCTCGCGCTGGCCACCATCCGCGCCTACAACGACTGGCACCTGCAGGACTGGTGCGGCCCCTACCCCGACCGCATGATCCCCCTGGCGCTGCTGCCGCTGTGGGACGTCGACCTGACCCTGGCCGAGACCAACCGGATGGCCGACCTGGGCGTCCATGCCGTGGCCTTCAGCGACAACCCGGCGCTGAACGGGCTGAAGAGCATCCACGATCCCGCCTGGGAGCCCTTCTGGAGCCTCTGCGAAGAGCGCGGCGTCGTCATCTGCTGCCACATCGGCACCGGGGCGCGCGCCGAGTACCCCTCCGACGACAGCCCGATCGGCTCGTGGATCACGGCGATGCCGATCTCCATCGCCAACTCGGCCGCCGACTGGCTGTTCGCCGACTTCTGGAAGCGCCACCCGAAGCTGAAAATGGCGCTGTCCGAAGGCGGGATCGGCTGGATCCCCTACTTCCTCGAGCGGGCCGACTATGTGCAGCAGCAACACGGCGCCTGGACCAGGTTCGACTTCGGCGGCGAGAAGCCCTCCGACGTCTTCCGCCGGCACTTCATCACCTGCTTCATCGAGGACGATTTCGGCCTGCACAACCTCGACTACATCGGCGTCGATAACGTCAGCTGGGAATGCGACTACCCGCACTCCGACTGCATGTGGCCGAAGTCCCCGGAGAGCCTCTGGAAGGGGGTCAAGCACCTGTCCAAAGACGTGATCGACAAGATCACCCACCTCAACGTGATGCGCGACTTCTCCTACGATCCCCTCAAGGCCCTGGGCCGGGAGAACTGCACGGTGGGCGCGCTGCGCGCCCAGGCCACGGACGTCGACACGAGCGAGCGCAGCTACCTGGGCGGGCTCAATCCGAGCTTCGACCCGAACCGCCCGGTCACCTCGCGCGACATCAAGAAGATACTGGCGACGGTCTAGTCCGGCCCGGCCCGGGCGAACCGGGCCGGCCGGTGCGATGCAACAAGGCCGGCGCTCCACAAGAGGGCGCCGGCGGGAGGACACGCAATGACCGCAGTCGCCACCGGCCGGGCGAAGCCCAAGCCGAAGACGGCGGAGCCCGCGACCTATTCGACGCGCGGCTCGCAGCTCTACGGGCTCTTCCTGCTGTTTGCGATCTACACCTGCCACTCGGTCGACCGGGGGATCTTCGGCATCGTGACCGAGCCGATCCGGCGCGAGTTCCACGCCAGCGACAGCCAGCTCGGCCTGATCACCATGTGCTACACGCTGGCGTTCTGCGCCGCGATGCTGCCGCTGGGCTTCCTCATCGACCGGCTCAACCGCATCCGGCTGCTGACGGGACTGGTGGCGATCTGGAGCGTCTTCACCGCCCTGGCCGGCGTCGCCGGCGGGATGTCCTCGCTGCTGCTGGCGCGCGCCGGCGTCGGCGCGGCCGAGGCGGGCGGCCACCCGATCTCCATGTCGCTGATCTCCGACATCATCCCGCTCCGCCGCCGCGGCGCCGCGGTGGGCCTCTTCTATGTCGCCACGGGCCTGGGCGGGGTGATCATCTTCCTGGGCGGCGGTTTCATCGCCGCGAAATACGGCTGGCGGGCCGCCTTCTTCATGGCCGGCGTTCCAGGCCTGCTGCTGGGCCTGGTCGCCCTGGCGACGCTCCGCGAGCCCAGGCGCGGCGCGCACGAGGACGCGGCGCACGGCCTCGGCCCCGCCCCTCCCCTCGGCAAGGTCCTGCTGTTCATCCTCGCCACGCCGGCGGTGCTCAACCTGGCGATCTCCGCCATGCTGGTCTCCTCGGTCAACGGCAGCTACCACCTGTGGCTCTCGTCGTTCTTCGTGCGCGCGCACGGGCTGGACCTGAAGCAGGTGGGCGTGATCGGCGCCCTGGGCCCGGGGATCCTGCAGGCCGCCGGCGCGCTCGGCTCCGGCTTCCTGGCCGACTGGCTGGGACGGCGCCACCCGCACCGGGTCGGCTATGTGGCCACGGGGGCCATCTTCATGATGGCGCCGCTGGGCGTCATATACACCCAGACGCCCAGTCTCTCGCTGGCCATCGCCCTGGTCCTGGCGATGGGCGTCTTCGCCGGCGCCTGGATGGCGCCCACCTTCACCCTGCTGCTGTCGATCACGGAGCCCAGGATGCGCGGCGTCGTGGTGGGCGTGGTCCAGGTGATGAGCGCGCTGGGCGCCGGCTTCGGGCCCTTCGTCGTCGGCGTGATCAGCGACCGCATCGGCGGCGGGCTGCACAACGCGC
>JAQGIJ010000435.1 GCA_028291285.1 Phenylobacterium sp.
GCGCGCGCTGGCCGGGCCGGCGGGCGTGCGCTGGGCGATCGCCGTCCAGGCCGCCGCCGTGCTGCTGGTGGTGGGCCTGGTCCTGCCCCAGGCGACCCGGGCCCCGCAGGGCGCCTACCACGCACTCTCGGCCCCGGCCGCCCCGCGGGTCGGCGACCTCGTCGTCATCTTCCGGCCGGACGCCACCGAGCAGGACTTCACGCGGACGATCCGCGAGGCCGGTGCGCGGCTGGTGGACGGGCCGACCGCCGCCGACGCCTATGTGCTGCAGGTCCCGGCCGCAGGACGCGCTGCGGCGCTGGCGCAACTGCGCGCAGCGTCCTGCGTGGTTCTCGCCCAGCCGATCGATCCGGCCGGACAGCCGTGATGCGCCGCCCGGCACGCCTGATCGCGGGCCTCTGGCTCGTCGCGGCGGCCTGGCTCGGCGCGGCGTCGGCCAGCGCCCAGTCGGGGCCCGCCCCGTCGCTCAGCGCCGAAGCGCCAAGCGCCGCGTCCCTCGAGCCCTCCTCGCTCGGCCCCGGGCCGGAGACGCACGAGGTGCTGGTGCTGGTTCGCCTGCCGCCCGAGCACTTCCGGCCAGGCGGGGACTATGGCGGCGGCTATACCGACGCCATCTCGCGGCGCGCCGAGCGCAAGCTCGCGGGCCGCATCGCCCGGGCCCACGGGCTGAAGCTGGTGGACGACTGGCCGATGCCGCTGCTGGGCCTCGACTGCTTCGTCATGTCCGCGCCGCCGGCGCAGTCGGCGGAGCTGGCGGCCCAGGCTTTGGCGCACGACCCCGGCGTCCTGTGGTCGGAGCCGATGCACCTCTATCACGCCGAAAGCCAGGCGGCGGCGGCGTACAACGACCCGCTGTTTCCGGTGCAGCCGGCGGCGAAGGCTTGGCGCCTCGCCGAGCTGCACCGGTTCGCCACCGGCCGGCGCGTCTCCGTGGCGGTGATCGACAGCCTGGTGGAGGCGAACCATCCGGATCTGGCCGGTCAGGTCGTGGCCAGCGCCGACTTCGCCCCTGTCCAGGCCCGCTTCGCCGAGCAGCACGGCACCGGAGTGGCCGGCCTGATCGCCGCCAAGGCCGACAACGGCGTGGGGATCGTCGGGGTCGCGCCCCAGGCCAGGCTGATGGCCCTGCGCGCCTGCTGGCAGCTCGCCGGCGCGGCGCCCGGCACCGTCTGCGACACCGTCAGCCTCGCCAAGGCGCTGCACTTCGCCATCGAGCACCGGGCCCAGGTGATCAATCTCAGCCTCGCCGGCCCGCCCGATATCCTGCTCTCACGGCTGCTCGACCTGGCGCTCGCCCGCGGTGTCACCGTGGTGACCGCCTACGACCCGCACCTGCCGAAGGGCGGCTTCCCCGCCTCGCACACGGGCGTCATCAGGGTCGCGGACGAGTCCCTGGCCGGCCTCCAGCCCGGGGTCTACAGTGCGCCCGGGCGCGACGTGCCCACCACGCAACCGGGGGGACGGTGGTCTCTGGTCGACGGCAGCTCCTTCGCGGCGGCCCAGGTCAGCGGCCTGGTGGCCCTGTTGCGCCAGCGGACCTCCGCCGGGGCCGGCGCAATCACCCTGGTGGCGGCGCGCGCCGACGGCGGGGCGATCGACGCCTGCGCGACGCTGACGCGCCGGGCGCAGACCTGCGCCTGCGCCTGCAAGCTCGCCGGTGAGCCGCTGGCGACCCTGCGCCGATAGCTTGGGCCGCCGCCGGCGCGCGGCCGGCGGTCTCCTGCTGGCGGGTCTGCTGACCGCCCTGCCCGCCGCGGCCGAGGTTCGCGCCACCGGCGTGATCGCCTCCGACGACCGCTTCCGCGGCCACTCCGTCAGCGAGGGCCGGCCGGTGGCGAGCCTCGACCTGGCCTACGACGCGTCGAACGGCGCCTATGCGGGGATCACCACGACCGGCTACGCGCGCCCCCGCGGCGGCCCGGACCTGCTCGCGGTGCAGGGCTACGCCGGCTATGTCGCGCGGCTGGCGGCCGGGCCGGCGATCGACGTGGGCGTCACGCACGCCAGCTACCCCGGCGACTCCGCAGGCCACAATACGGGCCGCTACAGCGAGGTCTACGCCGGCCTCGTGACCCGGCGGTTCGCCACCCACCTCCACTATTCGCCGGATTATTTCGCCGCCGGGCGCGCCACCCTTTACGGCGAGATCGACAGCTCCGTCTCGCCCGCGCCCAACTGGCGCATCAGCGGCCATGCCGGCGTGCTGAACGTCATGCGCGGCCCGCTCGGCCCCGGCTGGCGGCGGCTGCAGTACGACTGGCGGATCGGCGTCGCCAGGGCGCTGGGCGGCTTCGACGTGCAGCTCGCCTGGGCGGGAGGGGGGCCCGATCCGGACTATTACGGCGGCCGGGCGCACGGCCGCTCCGGCCTAGTGGCGAGCCTGACCCGGCTCTTCTGAAAAAGCACCGCGCCTCCTGAAAAACGACCGCGCCGTTGAACGGCGCTGGGGGCCGCGGCAATTCACCTGCAGGCCGCCGGCGCTTGCGCGGCGTCCGCAAGGGAAGGACCCGGCGCTCGACGAAATCTCACCT
>JAQGIJ010000046.1 GCA_028291285.1 Phenylobacterium sp.
CGGCTTCGTGGCGGTGGAAGAGCACCCGATCGTGGATCGAGAACTCCTGCGCGGAGGCGACCTGCGCCAGGGCGGCGAGCGCGACCTGGTCCTGCCGCTCGGCGATGGCGCGCGCGGCGGGCGGCTCGTAGATCTTGCGCGCCTCCATCAGCGCCTCGAACGGCGCCTTGCCCATCTGCAGATAGACGCCGACCCAGCGGGCGACGGGGTCCAGGGCCGGCATCAGGACCTCGGCGCCGCCGCGGGGGCCGCGGGCGACGCGGATCAGCCCCTCGGATTCCAGCACGCGCAGCGCTTCCCGATGCGACGGCCGCGAGACCCCGAACGCCTGCGTCAGCTGCGCCTCCGGCGGCAGCAGCGAGCCCGGCGGCCGCGCGCCGGTGGCGATCTCGTGGCGAAGCGCCTCCACCACTAGGTCGGCCTTGTTCGTCTTGCCGGGGGAACGGGCTGGAATGGGACCCTGCTCGCCGCCCGGCCGGGCCTCGCCTACGCGCAGTGCCCTCACTTCGTGATCAGCCCCGGGCGGCCCGGGACGCTCATTCCGTCCCATGATGCGTCTCGTGCAACCCGTCCCCGCTCGATGAACCTCAGCAGCATGTCGAACTGGTGACCGTGCAGGGTTGCGTCTGTATGACAATTAGCTTGCTCAAACTGGTGAGTAGCCGTAGCCTACCCTCAATCCAAAAGAAATTAATAAAATGAGGGGGATCATGGGAAACAACCGGTTTGCGGCATTGCCCGCCACCTTCGTCGCCGTCACGACGTTGAGCGTCGGGTCCGGTGCGGCCGCGCAGAGCGCCGCGCAGCAGCCCTCAGCCTCGCAGGCGATCGAGGAAGTGGTGGTTACCGCGCGGCGGCGGGAGGAACGGCTGCTGGATGTTCCAGCGAGCATCCAGGCCTTCAGTGGCAGCACGCTGCAGCAGTACGCGATCAAGAACGTGACGGATCTCACGCAGATTGCGCCTGGCCTGACATCTCAGCCTACGGTGTTCGGCAAAGGCCCGATGACCCTTTCAATCCGGGGCCAGCGTCAGAGTCTCGCCAACATTGAGTACGACTCACCGGTCCAGATCTACGTCAATGAGGTGGTTCAGGCGCGTACGCAGGGCCTGAACGACGCCCTGTTCGATCTGGACTCCGTCCAGGTTTTAAAGGGCCCACAGGGCACCCTGTTCGGTCGGAACACCACGGGCGGCGCGTTGCTGTTCACCACCAAGGCGCCGACCAAGGAGTTCGGCGGCTACATCGATGGGACATACGGCAACTACAACGAGACGCGCCTTGAGGCGGCACTCAACATACCGATCAACGACCAGCTACAGGTGCGTCTCGCCGGCGTGAGCGAGCGCCACGACGGCTACATTGCCGACCCCGCCCAGGGACGGCGCATCGATGACAAGGACACCGGCTCCTGGCGTCTTTCGATCCGGTTCCAGCCGGTTGCACAATTCACCAACAACCTCGTGCTGAACGGCTTCAACGAGCACGACAGCGGCGCGGCTTTCAAGAATGTGTACGCGAACCTGGCGACCGTTAATGGTCGCCTCGTCGCCCCGGAGACGAACTTCTACCGGACCGCGGACTTCTGGACCAGCAACGTTACTTCGCCTCCGAACGGGACCCGCTTCAGCACCTTTGGTGGGTCGAACATCTCGACGCTGGACCTCGGCGGCGTCACGGTGAAGAACATCCTGGGCTATCGTCAGGTGAAGGGCGACGTCTTCTTTGACCTTGACGGCACTTCCCAGTTCGTCTCGACCAGCGAGCAGGTCACGCACGAAAGGCAGTACAGCGAAGAGCTACAGGTGCTGGGATCAGCCTTCGACAAGAAGCTCGAGTATGTGGCTGGAGGCTACTTCTTCCGTGAGAACGGCCGCGAAACCCAGACCACGATAGTCAGTCCCGGAAGCCCCAACAACCTCATCACGGATTACGGTGTCGTCAGCAAGACCGAGGCGGTCTATGCTCAGGCCACATACCATCTTCCCCACGCAATTTCGCTGACCGCCGGGGCGCGCTACACCTGGGATAAGCGCAGATTCGATCAGTTCAGTCGGTTTACCTCTGGCATCTGCCGCATCGTGGACGCGGATCGGAACGGCCGACCATTGTCGCCGTGCTCCAAGAGCGTCGGCGCACCATTCTCGAACCCGACGTACAACCTTTCGATCGACTGGAAGGTCACCGACCGGGTCCTCCTATACTTCACGCACCGCTACGGGTATCAAGCCGGCGGCTTCACCAACTCCGCCCTGACCCCATCCCAGTTCATTCCGTTCCAGCCGCAGACGGTGCACGACTACGAAATCGGGATGAAATCGGAGTGGTCGCTCGGCGAGGTCCGCGCCCAGACGAACATCGCGCTGTTCAAGGGCAACTATAAGGACGTCCAGCGGCTCCTGACGGTGTTCATCAATCTGTGCGATCCGACCGGCGCATGCGTCCTCTCCCCGGTAAACCGGATCCAGAACGCCGCAAGCTCGACTGTGAAGGGATTGGACGCGGACGTTCGCCTGATACCGGTCAGCTGGCTGCACCTGTCTGCCGCCTACACGTACATCGACGCGTACTACAAGAACTACAACACTCCCACGGGCGACTTCACGGGATCTCGCTTTGCTGGCGCGCCCAAGCACACGTTCGCAGGTTCAATGCGCTTCCACCTGCCGGTTCCTGAGGAAATTGGGGATTCGAACCTTCAGATCGACGGCTCCTATCAGTCATCAACTGTCACCCAGGACACGACGTCCTACGATCCTGTCGCCAAGAGGACTTTCCCGACGGCGATCTTGAAGGGCTATAAGACGCTGAACGCGCGGATCGACCTCGATCACGTCGCGGGAAGGCCGCTCCGCCTGAGCTTCTACGTGAAAAATCTGACTAAAGAGAAATACTACACTGCTGGCAACGACTTCTACTTCACGACGGGACAGAGCATACGGTTGCTGGGGGACCCGCGCACCTACGCCGTCGAAGCCAATTACAGTTTCTGAGATCCCCAGATCCGCGGCTTCAGCCCCACGGCCGCTCCTGCGAAGGAAGGGCCTGGGGCGCAGATGGCGGGTCCGCAATTGACCATGGGTTCGGCATGAGCATTCGCGACATCATCACGGTCAAGGTCAGTTGCGCCGACCTCGGCCGGTCCATGGCGTTCTACGAGAAGCTCGGTCTGGTCGCCGTCCGCCCGACGTCGGAGGCTGACGCCGACTGGTTCAAGGGGCTGTATGGGGTGACGAGCGGAGTCCGGGCCCAGCTTCTGGAGCGGCCGGACAACCCGGCCGCCATGCGCCTGGAACTGCTGGAGTGGCGCAACCAGGGACGGGGCGCGGGCGACATCACTGCGCCGGGCGCCGGGATGTTCGCTGTGCGCACCGACGACATCGCAGCTGACCTGGAGGCGCTCCGCCAGGCGGGCGGCACGGTCGTGAGCCCCCCTGTCGAGGTCCCGGGCGGGGCGATGACGCTTGCCACCGTGCGCGACCCCGACGGCTACCCGATCCAACTGATGCAGTTCTTTCGGCCTGGGCGTGATGATCGCCCCGCGTCGTGAACATCAGACCACCAGGTGTCTGGCTCCGGGCCTGCTGAGGCGCGTGCGCTTAATGGAATGCGCCGGGGCCGATCAGGGGCCGCTCCGCGTCCGCGCAGCGTCATGATCCAACCGCCGCGCGAGGCTCACCCCACGACTTCTCGGGCGAAGGGCCCGTTGAAGGGCGTACGAGTGCTCGAGTTCGCCGGCGCCGGGCCTGTCCCGATGTGCGGCATGTTGCTTTCCGACTTGGGCGCGGACGTCGTGCGCATTGATCGACCGGGCTCATCGCCTGGCCTTTCCCCGGAGTGGCCGATCGCGGTGATTGGTCGGGGACGTGCGTCTATCGTTCTTGACCTGAAGGCGGACGCGGATCGGCGGAGATGCCTGGAAGCGATCGCGAGAGCCGATGTCCTGATCGAGGGTTTCCGGCCGGGCGTCATGGAGCGGCTGGGCCTGGGGCCAGAGCCCGCCCTCGCGCGAAATTCACGGCTCATCTATGGCCGTGCTACCGGCTGGGGCCAGCAGGGTCCTCTCTCCCAACTGGCCGGCCACGATATCAACTACGTCGCTTTGACCGGCGCGTTGGCCGCTATCGGCCTCCCCGGTCAGGCTCCCCCGCCGCCGTTGAACTTGGTTGGGGACATGGGGGGAGGCGCAATGTTTCTCGCCTTCGGCATCGCCGCGGCGCTGTTCGAGCGGGAGACGTCCGGCCGCGGCCAGGTCATCGATGCGGCCATCATCGATGGGACATCTGCGCTGATGGCCACGTTCGCTGGGATGCTGGCTAGCGACGCGGACGCCATGGATCGAAGCCGACAAGGGCTCGCTGGGGCGCGCGAGACATTCCGGTGTTATGCCTGCGCCGATGGCGCCTACGTGGCGGTCGGCGCGATCGAGGAGAAGTTTCAGGCAGTGCTTTTTGAAACGGTCGGGGTGGGGGCGCCGCCTACCGACAAGGAGGCGCGCGTCGCTGCGCTCGAGGCGGCGTTCCGTCAACGCACGCGGGCAGAATGGACGCAGATTTTCGCCGTCGCAGACGGGTGCGTCACCCCAGTGCTGGACTTGAGCGAGGCTTATGAACACCCGCAGATGCGAGCCCGCAACGTATTCGTCGAGGTCGCCGGGGTAATGCAGCCTGCGCCCGCGCCACGGTTCTCGCGAACGCCGGGCCAAATCCAGGGCGCTGAGCCGGATATTGGAGCCGGCGGGCGCGAGCGCCTCTCGGCTTGGGGCGTGCCGCTGGACGCCGCGCCATAATGACCAGCCCGGCTCGTTCCTTGGGCGGCGCCGTAGCCGCTGGAATGGCGGCCGCTCTGCGGCACGAGATCGCTAGAGGCACTATCCCGCAGGTTCAGAGCTGTCCCCGAGGCACGGTTGTTGGAGCGATTTGGCGTCCCCCCGCCATCGGCTTGTCGCGGTCCATTCGACGTTCAATCCCCCCCGTCCGACCTGCGCCGCGCCGAGGCCGGCCGCCGCCTCGCCGCGGCGCCACGTTGTAGCTCCATCCGGCCAAGACCGGACGGTGAAGGAGGAGCAATGGTCGCAACACCGAGGGCGAACCTCGTCGAGACCGCCAGCGCCGGGCCCTCGACCGGGCGATGGGCCTTCCTGGCGTTACTGGTGGTCGCCAACACCCTC
>JAQGIJ010000229.1 GCA_028291285.1 Phenylobacterium sp.
GCCCGCCCCGAGCCCGCCGCCGGGCCCCGCCCGCACTCGCCGTTCGCCGCGCTGGCGGCGCTGCAGGCCCCGCCGGCCGCCCAGCCCGCGTCGATCCCCGCCCGCCGGCCGCGTCGCCGCCGCCGGCCCAAGGCGCTGAGCGCGTGAGCGAGGAGGCCTGCCGCGCGGACGTGTGGCTGTGGCGCGCGCGCTTCTTCAAGACCCGTTCCATGGCCGCCCGCTTCCTCGACGAGGGCCGCGTGCGCCTCACCCGCGCCGGCCAGGAGAGCCGCCTCGACAAGCCCGCCCGGCCCGTGAAGGTCGGCGACCTGCTGGTCTTCGCCCTCGGCGGACGGCTGATCGCGGTGACTGTGGAGGGGCTGGGCGAACGTCGCGGCGCGCCAGCCGAGGCGCGGATGCTATACTCGACTCTGGACGACCCCGGGTCGGCGCCGGCCTAGCGCCCCGCCGGCATTGACAAGCCGCCCCCTGGCCGTGAAAACCGCGCCGCCCGAGAGGGCCCGAGCCGGAGTGACGTCGCCGCTATGACCTACATCGTGATGGATCCCTGCATCAAATGTAAGTTCATGGACTGCGTCGAAGTGTGCCCGGTGGACTGCTTCTACGAGGGCGAGAACTTCCTGGCGATCAATCCGGACGAATGCATCGACTGCGGCGTCTGCGAGCCGGAGTGCCCGGTCGACGCGATCAAGCCGGACACCGAGGACGACGCCGACGGCAAGTGGCTGCGGATCAACACCGAGTATGCGAAGATCTGGCCGAACATCACGGTGAAGGGCGAGCCGCCGGCCGACAAGGAGCAGTACGAGCGCGAGGCCGGCAAGTTCGAAAAATACTTCTCCGAGAAGCCTGGCCGCGGGTCCTGAGGTCCGGCCACGCTGCAGGCTGGCGCCTGCGCGGCGAGCCGTCGCACCAACCCTTTCATCTCGCTGCCTTTTATGCTACTGTCTTCGACGACGTGGCGAGAAGGCTTAGCCTTGTCCGTCTCCCTGAGAAGAAACGGCCGGTCCGGGTCACGCCCCGGAACAGGCGAGGATGTCTTAAGAGGTCGAATTCTCCGTCAAACGATGAGCCGCCGCGGATCTATTCGCGGACTGGATGGTCTCGTCGCGTGACGGCTGCTCGCGTCAGCGGTCCGGCTCCCGCCCGGACATTGGATTTTGAGAGGGTGTCTCGATGAGCAAGAACGGTCATGATTTCTCGGTCGGCGATCACGTGGTCTACCCAGCCCATGGCGTGGGTCAGGTGCAGGGGATCGAGACCCAGGAAGTCGCCGGTCTGAAGCTGGAAGTTTATGTGATCACCTTCGATCACGAGAAGATGACGCTGCGCGTGCCGACCGCGAAGGCGAAGACCGCGGGCCTGCGCCCGCTGGCCGAGACCGACGTGGTCTCCAAGGCGCTGACGACGCTGAAGGGCCGCGCCCGGGTGAAGCGCACCATGTGGTCGCGCCGGGCCCAGGAATACGAGGCCAAGATCAACTCCGGCGACCTGATCTCCATCGCCGAGGTGGTGCGCGACCTGCACCGCGCCGAGAATCAGCCGGAGCAGTCCTACTCGGAGCGCCAGCTCTATGAATCGGCGCTGGACCGCATGGCCCGGGAGGTCGCCGCCATCGAGCGCATCGACCGCGACGCGGCCATCACCATGCTGAACAAGTCGCTGGTGAAGGCCCCGACCGCCGCCGCGGCCTGACCCCTCCAGCCGATCTGCAACCGAAGCGCCCGGCCTCACCGCCGGGCGTTTTCATTTTGGGCATGCCGCAGCGCCGCATCCCGGAACAGCCGCTCGGCGCTCGGGTTGTGCTCGCGGAAGGAGAGCCCCTATGGCCGAAGCCGCCGGACGCCGTCCTGACGAGACCTCGAGCGAACAGAGCCAGAAGCAGGGGCCGGAGACCTGGGCGCTGGCGCTGATCGCCGGCCTGATGGTGCTGGCGCTGATCGCGCTGATCGTCCTCGCCGCCCACTAGACCCTGTCCCACCTGACTTGAGGCAAGTCAGGTGGGATGAACAGGGTCGTCGCTTCCAAGTGAGCGCCCTTCTCCTCCGCTCGCGTTGGTTCAACGCGAGTGGAAAAGGCTCTAGCCTAGTCCGCCGACGCGCCCGCCAGCAGCGGATCGGCCGCGGCGCCCGGTCCGCGGTCCAGCTCGGCGCTCAGCTTGGCCCGGTCCAGGTCGCCTTCCCAGCCCGCCAGCACCAGGGTCGCGACCCCGTTGCCCACCAGGTTGGTGAGCGCCCGGCACTCGCTCATGAAGCGGTCGACGCCGACCAGCAGCGCCAGCGCCGCGATCGGCAGCCCGGGGATCACCGCCAATGTGGCCGCCAGCGTGATGAAGCCCGCGCCCGTCACCCCGCTGGCGCCTTTGGACGTCAGCATGGCGACGCCCAGGATGGTCAGCTCCTGGCCGAGGCTGAGCGGGGTGTTGGTCGCCTGCGCCAGGAACAGCGTCGCCAGCGTCATGTAGATATTGGTGCCGTCGAGGTTGAAGCTGTAGCCGGTGGGCACCACCAGGCCCACGGTCGCCGGCCCCGCGCCCAGCCGCTCGAGCTTCAGCATGATCTGCGGCAGCACCGATTCCGAGGACGAGGTGCCCAGCACGATCAGCAGCTCCTCGCGGATGTAGGCGACGAACTTCAGGATCGAGAAGCCGCTGACGGCCGCGATCGCGCCCAGCACCACGAACACGAAGATCAGCGCCGTGGCGTAGAAGGTCCCGATCAGGGCGCCGAGATTGGCCAGCGCGCCCAGGCCGTACTTGCCCACGGTGAAGGCCATGGCCCCGAAGGCGCCGATCGGCGCGAGCTTCACGATCACCCCGATGATCCCGAAGAAGAGCTTGCCCACCTCCTCCAGGACGCCCGCCGCGCGGGCGCCGACCTCGCCAAGCCGGGTGCAGGCGAAGCCGGTCAGGACGGCGATCACCAGCACCTGCAGGAGGTCGCCGCGGGCGAAGGCGCCGACGAAGGCGTCGGGGATCAGATTGAGCAGGTAGTCGGCCAGCCCCTCCCCGTGCGCGGCCTTGGCGGCGTAGCCGGCGCCGATCCTCGGATCGAGCGTCGCGGGATTGATGTTGAACCCCTGGCCGGGATGCAGCAGGTGTCCGACGACGAGGCCGATGGCCAGCGCCAGGGTGGAGACCACCTCGAAATAGACCAGGGTGCGCAGGCCCAGCCGGCCGACCGCCTTCAGGTCCCGCATCCGCGCGATGCCGCCCGCCACGGTGCAGAATATCACCGGCGCCACGGCCATCTTGATCAGCTTGACGAAGCCGTCGCCCAGCGGCTTCAGCGCCGTCCCCGCCGCCGGCCACAGCGCGCCCACCGCCATCCCCAGCACCACCGCGATCAGCACCTGGACGTAGAGGATGCGCAGGAGGCGGGTCATGCGATCTTAGCTACCGCGGTTCGCGCGGCGGCCCAAACCGCCTGCGACGAGATGGCTCAACCCCAGCGATTTGCGCGTCTTCGCCGCAATCATGCCATGCGAATCGCCGATCGCGGTTCTGGGGGACGTCGCATTGGATGGAGAATGGCGATGACCGAGGCGACCTACGTTTCGTTCGTGCCCAGGAGCAAGCGGGCGAAGCTGCGGCTGGCGCTGGAGAGCGAGGACACCGGCGACATCAGCTGGCGGGAGAAGAAGAAGCTGTTCGGCAGCGAGTTCTACTTCTCGGGGCCGACGACGCTGGTGCGCAAGACCCACGACTTCATCACCCGCTGGCTGGCGGACGACCTGCGGCTGAAATAGCCCAGGTCCGTCGCGCCGGATCGCCCTTCCCTTCGCCGCGGCCGCATGGCATCCGTGCCGGCGCGCGTGGCCCGGTAGCTCAGCCGGATAGAGCAGGGCTTTCCTAAAGCCAAGGTCGGGGGTTCGAGTCCCTCCCGGGCCGCCACGCACCCCTGAAATAGGGCTCCTTGAGAACAGGCAGTGGCAAGCGCCGGAAATCCCGGCGCTATTCCAGCTGTAACCGCGAAAGCTGATCCCACGAACGGCGTCATTCGGCGGGACAAGCCGCGAATTCCCGCGCGCGTCTCCAAACCCAAATGCTGCACTCCGGTTTGGGGAAATTCCCTGTTTATCAGGGAACAACAGGGAATTTTTCAGCGCGTGCGCAGCCCTGGCGCTGGGAGCCTCTGGAGATTCACGCGCGACGCCAGCGGCTTAGTCGCAGACTCCGGCGCTGGCCGCATGCGAACAGCGCCCAAGAACAGGGAATTCAGATCGGCCGATCAGGGAAAAACTGCGATCGCCGCGGGGCTAAATCCAAGCGCCTCGCGCTGGTCGGCCCAGGCCAGCGGAACGCCTCGCCGCATGAGCTGCTGCGCGGTCAGCCCAGCGGGCTGCCGGCCTTCAAGCATCGCCCGCTGGATGTCGGGGGCCAGGAAGGCGAGCCCGATGATCCGGCGAAGATAGGACTCCGGCACGCTCTGGGCGTGGCGCCACTGCGCTGGCGAGCCGGTGGGCGAGGCGCTGCGAGTCTCCAGTCCCGCGTGAGCCTGGGCCAAGGCCTTCAGCAGCTGTCGGTCGGGCTCCGCAGGCATCGCTGCTCGGTCGTCTGGGCGAACCATCCAGGTGCGCCCGCCCCGGAAGACCGGCCTCACGGACACGATGAACTGCAAGGTGTGTCCGTTTCGTTCGTCTTCCATGAGTTGATCGCCCGGCGCGAGGCGGGAGCGGAGCTCGATCATGGCGACCTCGCCGCCTCTTCTCGGCAGGGCTGCGGCATCGAGGGTGAGCCGAACGCCGTGCGGCTCGACATCGAGGCGTTTGATCAGAGGAAGAATCTCGCTCCAGCCAGTTCCCTGATCGCTGATGAGTGCGCGCAGGCGCTGCAGGACCAGCGCTTCGAAGGGCCGCGCCGAGATGCGGCCGATTACGCCAGGCTTGAGTTTGATCGCCCTCTGCAGCGGGCCTGAGACGTAATAGGCGTGCCGCTTGCCTGACTTGCCATAGGCGAAGCTCGGCCCCATGCGATGGCCTTCGGCGTCATACACCAGGCCCTGCAGCGCCAGGCTGGACGACGCTGTGGACCGCGCTTTTCGGGCTCGCCCGTTGGCCACGAGCTGCGCCTGCACGGCTTCGAAGAGCTCAGGCTCGACGATCGACTCGTGAGTGCCCGGATAGCGCTCGGCCTTGTGCACGATCTCGCCCACATAGACCCGGCTCTGAAGCAAGTGGAACAGCGAACCGGTGCTGAACGCGGCCCCGCCCATCTGCCGGCCCGAGCGGCTGACCCAGCGCTTGGATCGAGCGCCGTCCCGAGCCAGCTCGTCCCGCAGCGCGTTTACGGATTTCAGGCGCAGATAGCGGCGGTAGATGTCGCGCACCAGCTCGGCTTCGGCGGGATTGACCGCAAGGGCCCGGGACGTGCGGTCGGTTGGGATGTCGTAGCCCAAGGGCGGCATGCCACCCATCCACATGCCCTTTTTCTTCGAAGCATGGATCTTGTCGCGGATGCGCTCGCCAGTGACCTCCCGCTCGAACTGGGCGAAGGAGAGGAGCACGTTGAGCGTGAGGCGGCCCATGCTGGTGGTGGTGTTGAAGGCCTGGGTGACGCTGCAGAAGCTCACCCCCCTACGGTCGAAGACGTCGATGATCTTCGCGAAGTCGACGAGCGAGCGGGTCAGCCGGTCGACCTTGTAGACCACAACGCAGTCGACCAGCCCGCGCTCGATGTCGGCCAGCAGGCGCTGGAGCGCCGGCCGCTCCATCGTACCGCCGGAAATTCCGCCGTCGTCATAAGCGATCTTCAGGCAGGTCCAGCCCTCTCCAGCCTGAGACTTCACATAGGCCTCGCAGGCCTCCCGCTGGGCATGAAGGCTGTTGAAGGCCTGGTCGAGGCCCTCCTCGCTGCTCTTACGAGTGTAGATCGCGCAGCGGACCTTGGAGATCGTGACCGCCTTCGCCATCAGGCCGCCTCCGCCGCGTCGCGCAGGCCGAAGAACCGCGGTCCGTTCCAGCGCACGCCGGTGATGGCGCGCGCAACGGCCGAGAGGCTCTTGTAGCGGTGGCCTTCGTGCTCGAACCCGCCTTCGACCACGGCGACCTCGTGCAGCTTTCCCTGCCACTCCCGGGCCAGCAGCGAGCCTGCGGGGACCACGGCCCGGCGCCGACCGCTCGCCCCGGCCCAGTGTCGGATCGCGCGCACCAGGGCCGCGTCCAGACCGCCGAGGGCCTGCGCCTGCACCCGCCAGGCCAGCAGATAGCGCAGAAGGTCTGGGGAGCGCAGGGTGGGCGGGGCACCATAGCGCCGCCGCCATTCGTCCCGCAGCTCCTCCAGCCGCATCGTCTCGAAGCCACGAGCCTGCGCCGTCACCTCCATCTCAAGCGGCGTCATCGGCCGCCTCGATGCGGTAGACGCGGCCAGCTTCAGATTTGGTCGAGAGCACCTGCAAGCCGAGCTTCTTCTTGATCGCGCCGGCAATTGCGCCGCGGACCGAGTGCGCCTGCCACCCAGTGGCATCCATCAGCTCGGTGATGTTCGCGCCGGCCGGTCGGCGCAGCAGGCTGATGACGCGGCCGAGCTTGCCGGCTGGGGCTCCGGTGGGCGGCGGAGTCTGATCTGCGGCCGAGCTGGCCGCGGCCGGCAAGGGCTGCGCCTTGGGCCCACGGCGTGTGGTCTTGCGCAGCTTGGCGGCGGTGAGAGTCTTTTGGGTCATGTGAGGCCTCCAGGTCAGGCGGGGCGCAGATCGCCGCC
>JAQGIJ010000478.1 GCA_028291285.1 Phenylobacterium sp.
GCGGGCTGATCATCGCCGAGGACACCCAGCCGCGGTTGCCGTTCTCGTCGTCGACTTCCCACCAGATCCCGTTGCGCTGGCCGGTCGGAAAGACCAGGTCGCCGACCTGGAAGTTGCGCACCGGCACGGCCTTGGGCGCGGGTCCCTTGCGCATCACCACCGTCTGCTTGACGCTGTAGGCCTGGGTTCCGGCGGCCTGGCTGACCTGCTGGCCGGTGGGCGCGCTGTGCTGCAGGTAGCTCACCAGGTCGACGAAGGCGTTGAAGTAGGCCGCCGTGACCACCTTACCGATCTCGGTGTTGGAATAGCCGCCCCCGGCAGCCGCCACAAAGCCGCCCCACCCGCCGCCGCCGCCGCCGACCTCGAATCCGATGTCGGTCTTCTGGGCCACGCCCTCGGCGACGTAGAGCTGCTCGGTGGTGCGCGCGTCGACCAGGGTGATCAGCGCCTGGGCCTCGGCCTTCTTCGTCCGCAGGCCGCCGGCGAGCGCGCCGAAGCCGCCCAGGCGGTTGCCGAACGCCCCGGCCAGCGCGCCGATATTGTTGCCGCCCGAGTTGGAGTTCGAATTGGCGAGGTCGGGAATGATGAAGAAGTCCGCGGCGGCGACCTGGCCGCGCCCGAGGTTCGATCCGCGCCGCAGGTCGCCGGACGCGCCCAGGCCCGCTTCCTGGTTGCGCATCTCGAGCCCGCCGTTGCGGTCGACGATCCGCAGGCAGTTCGAGCGGGCGGCGAACAGCTTCAGCAGGGACTCTGGGTTGGACAGGCCGAGCTGGGTCCACCAGCGGTTCTCCGGCTCCCGCACCGCGGCGCGGCCCAGCGGCTGGGCGCAGCGCGGCAGCTCCGGCGTCGCGGCGTTCTTCGGCCCCTTCTTGTCCATCCCGTACTGAGCGGCGGCCGGCGTGGCCGCGAGCGCCGCCAGGACGAGGCTGGCGGCTGCGAGCGTGGTGACGAACTGGCGCATGACAGCGATCCTTTCGGATAACGCCGGTCACGCTACGCCGTCGGAGGCGGGCGTCAATCGGGGCGCCCCGTTTCGCCTATCCTAGGACACACGCATTTCCGTATTTCGCCCGCACGGCCGGGACAGGGCTTGCGCCGGCCGGCGCAGACGAAGCGTGCGCGCCTCACGCCTGGGTCGGCGCGGCGAGCCCGGGCGACGACGCGGCGAAGCCCTTCAGCCTGCGCGAGACCCGCATGACGAGCCTGGCCGGGCGGGGAATCGGCTCACGCAGAAAGGCGAGCTTCTTCACATAGGCCGGCACCCGCCAGCGGCAGGTCGAGCCGGCGGCGAACAGGGCCACGTCGCCCGGCCGCAGCGTGCGCGGGCCGCAGCCGTCGTCGACGACCACCTCGCCCTGAAGGATGTGCACCGTCTCGTCGCCCGGGAAGGTCCAGTCGAACTCGCCGGCGGTGCAGTCCCACACGAAGGTCGCGGCGGTTCCGTCGCTCGAGCGGGTCAGCTCGGCGCAGCGAGCCATCGGCGCGCCGGCGCGCACCCAGGCCGGGTCGATCGGCGCCGGCTCCAGGCGCGCGGCCTCGATGGTGGCGTTGCTGATGGTCCCCATGATCCCCTCACGGCGCGGCTTCCCTGCCGCCACGACTCGCAAGCCTTGCCGCTTGTTCCGGCTGAACGGCGAGGCGCCTCTGTACGTCTGCTCCCCGGCGCCGTAGATGGCCTTCAAACGCGCGTTTGGCGCCGGAAGCATTGGGGATCCGACGATGATCGAGCTGGCGTACGGGACCCGGGAGTTGGAGCTGGCCGAGCGCATCCGGCGCTTCATCCGCGACGAGGTCATTCCCTACGAGAAGGATCCGCGGATCGAGCATCACGGGCCCAGCGATGAGCTGCGCCGTGAGCTGCAGGCCAAGGCGCGCGCGGCGGGCCTGCTCAGCTTCCAGGTCGGCGAGGCGTTCGGCGGCTACGGGCTTACCCACCGCGAGACCGCCACCTGCTTCCGCGAGGCCGGCTACTCCCTGCTGGGGCCGGTGGCGCTCAACTGCATGGCCCCCGACGAGGGCAACATGCATCTGCTGGAGAAGGCCGCGACGCCCGAGCAGAAGGAGCGCTACCTGCGCCCGCTGACGGCCGGCGAGTTCCGTTCGGCCTTCTTCATGACCGAGCCGGACGGCGGCGCGGGCTCGGATCCTTCGATGATGCAGACCACGGCGGTCCAGGACGGCAATCACTGGGTGATCAACGGCCGCAAGTATCTGATCACCGGCGCCGACGGCGCGGGCGTCGGCATCGTCATGGCCAAGACCAACGGTTCCGGCGCGACCCTCTTCCTGGTGCCCCTGCCGCATCCGGGCGTGATCACCGAGCGGGTGCTGGACACCATCGACCGCACCATGCCGGGCGGGCATGCGGTCATCACCCTGAAGGACGTGCGGGTCTCGGCCGACGACATCCTGGGCGAGCTCGACCAGGGCTTCCGCTATGCGCAGATCCGGCTGGCGCCGGCCAGGCTGACGCACTGCATGCGCTGGTGGGGCGCGGCTAAGCGGGCGCACGACGTGGCCTGCGACTACGCCCGCACGCGCATGGCCTTCGGCAGGCCGCTGATCGACCACGAGGGCGTGGGCTTCATGCTGGCGGAGAACGAGATCGCCCTGAAGCAGGCCCAACTGATGATCGACTGGTGCGCCTACGTCCTCGACCAGGGCGCGCGGGGCACCGAGGAGTCCAGCATCGCCAAGGTGGCGGTGTCCGAAGCCGTCTACGCCATCGCCGACCGCTGCGTGCAGGTGCTGGGCGGCAAGGGCGTCACCGACGACACGCCGGTACACCAGATCTACCG
>JAQGIJ010000554.1 GCA_028291285.1 Phenylobacterium sp.
GGGGCCGGCATCTCCACCGAATCCGGTATCCCGGACTTCCGCAGCCCCGGCGGGGTCTGGAGCCGGATGAAGCCGATCTATTTCCAGGATTTCGTCTCCGACCCGGAGAAGCGGCGCGAGGCCTGGCGGCGCGTCTTCACCGGCGCAGCGGGCTGGACCGGCGCCACGCCGAACGCGGGGCATTTCGCCGTGGCCCGGCTGGTGCAAGCGGGCAAGGTCTTCGCCGTCGTCACCCAGAACGTCGATAACCTGCACCAGGAATCCGGCGTGCCGGCGGAGAAGGTCATCGAGCTGCACGGCAACGCCAGCTACGCCCGCTGCCTGGAATGCGGCGAGCGCCACGAGCTGGCGGACTTGAAAGACAGCTTTCTCAAGGCCGGCGAGATCCCCTACTGCCTGAGCTGCGGCGGCCTGGTGAAGACCGCCACCATCTCCTTCGGCCAGGCCATGCCGGAGGAGGCCATGGGCCGCGCCGAGGCGGCGACCCTGGATTGCGACCTCTTCCTGGTGCTGGGCTCCTCGCTGGTGGTCTATCCGGCCGCCGGCTTTCCGCTGCTGGCCAAGCGCAACGGCGCCCAGCTCGCCATCGTCAACCGCGAGCCCACCGAGCTCGACCAGTACGCCGACCTGGTGCTGAACGCCGAGGTCGGCGCGGTGATGGAAGCGGTCGCGCCGGCCTAGATCCTCCCCTTCAGGGGAGCATCTGGCGCTCAGCGCCCCAGCTTGCGGGTGAGCTCGTTGAGCACGCGCACGCAGACGGCGAGGTCGGCCGGGTCGATGTCGGCGAACATCTCCTCGTGCAGCTCGCCAAGGATGCCCAGGGCCTCGTCGAGCACGGGCCGGGCGGCGGCGGTGGCGTGGACGATCTTGGCCCGGCGATCGAGGCTGTGGGCCCGGCGTTCCACCCAGCCGCTGGCCTCCAGCGCATCCAGCAGGCGCACCACCGTGGGCTCTTCCACCCCCAGGCGCTGGGAGAGCTCGCGCTGCACGATCCCGTCCGGCCAGCCGGAGATCTCGGCGAGCGCCGCGCAGCGGGCGTCGGTCTGTCCGATCCGCTTCAGCCGCTCGTTGAGCCGGACGCGCCAGCGCCGGCCGGCGAGCAGGAGGCTCTGGGCGAGCGCGGCTCGGACATCCTGCCCCTTCGCCTCGACCGTCACAGTGTACACCCGGCAAGCTCCTGAAACGCCCGTCGCCTTCGCCAGCGATACAGATGCGACCGGGCGCGGTGAAGCTTCGACGCTGTATTTGGCGGTCACTGCGACAATGTGACCAAAATCGGGCCGAGGCAGTACAGCTGCGGGTCGTCGTCTCTCCACCCGCGGCCAAGACTTTCAGCACATCCTGCGCACTTAAAGAACAAGACTTCCTTCACCTGAGCCCACTCGGTCTTGAGCGATTCGGCCTCATCGAACGTCAGCGGGAGCATAGTTTTCGCCGCAGTAATCCTTTTTCAACGCGACGACCCTGAAATCGGGACCGGGTGGCAGCGCCGCCTGGGGCGTGGAGTCGTGGCCGTGTTGGGCAAACACCAGACAATCGTACCGCCGTCGCGAGCCGGCGCGGCGCCGGCGCTCGGCGCAGGCCGCGCCGGGCTCGTGCGCCCAGCCGCCTGCGCCGCCACCAGAAAAGAGCCTTAGGCCTCATGCAAAGCCCCGCCCCCGAGTCTTCGTCGGTCCTGCGGCTCGGCCAGGTCCTGGACCTGAACGCCGCCGCCCCGCTCGCCACCGAGCTCCTGTCGCTTCGCGGCCGGGACGTTGAGGTGGACGCCAGCGCCGTCGAGCGGCTGGGCGCCCAATGCCTCCAGGTCCTGCTCTCCGCCCGCGCCACCTGGGACGCGGACGGCCTCAGTTTCGCCCTCGTGGCCCCCTCGAGCGAATTCACTTCGACCCTGGCGCTGCTCGGCGCCCCCATCGGACAGCACTTCAACTCTCGGGAGCTCAGCGCATGAGCAAGACCATCCTCACGGTCGACGATTCCCGCACCATGCGCGACATGCTGCGGCTGGCCCTTACCGACGCCGGGTTCAACGTGCTCCAGGCGGAGGACGGGGTGCACGGCCTGGAGGTGCTGCAGGGCGAGACCCCGGACGTCATCGTCACCGACATCAACATGCCGCGGATGGACGGCTACGGCTTCATCGAGGGCGTCCGCTCCGACGCCCGCTGCCGGACCATCCCGATCCTGGTGCTGACCACCGAGTCCAGCCCGGAGAAGAAGATGCGGGCCCGCGACGCCGGCGCCACCGGCTGGATCGTGAAGCCCTTCAATCCCGAGAAGCTGGTGGAAGCGATCCGCCGCGTGGCCGCCTGAGCCACGAGCAGGAACCCGATCCATGGATCCGATGGCCGAAATCAAGGCGACCTTTTTCCAGGAGTGCGAGGAGCAGCTCGCCGAACTGGAATCGGGGCTTCTGGCCATGGAAGGCGGCGACACTGATTCGGAGACGGTCAACGCCGTCTTCCGGGCTGTGCACTCCGTGAAGGGCGGCGCGGGCGCCTTCGGTCTCGAGGACCTGGTCCGCTTCGCCCACGTGTTCGAGACCACCATGGACGAGGTCCGGGCCGGCCGGCTCGCCGCCTCCCCGGAGGTGGTCAAGGCGCTGCTGCGCGCCGCCGATGTGCTGGCCGACCTGGTGCGCGCCGCCCGCGACGGCGGCCAGGTGGACGAGAGCCGCAGCGAGGGCATCTCCGCCGAGCTCTCCGCCCTGACCGGCGTGGACGAGCTGGCCGCCGACGACGACGGCATGGGCGAGATCACCTTCCAGCCGATGCAGGTGCTGGTCGCAGACGTTGACGAGGCGCCGGCGCCCGAGACGCCGGAGGCGCCCGCCGCGCCGGAGCCCGCCGGCTGGACCCTGCGCTTCAAGCCGCGCCCCGAGCTCTACGCCAAGGCCAACGAGACCGTCCTGCTGCTGCGCGAGCTGGCCCGGCTCGGCGAGGTGGAAGTGGAGTTGGACGCCGGCGACCTGCCGCTCCTGCCGCACCTCGACCCCGAAGGCGCCTATCTGGCCTGGACCATCCGCCTGCGCGGCGCCGCCAGCGAGACCGAGGTGCGCGAGGTGTTCGATTTCGTCGACGCCGACTGCGAACTGGACCTCCAGCCGGTGGACGCCGACGGCGCACCGATGGAGACCGGCGGCGGCGGCGGCGAACTCGACATCGCCGCCCTGATCAGCCTGGCCCAGGCCGAGGTGGCCGCGCCCGCGGCCAGCGGTCCGCCGGAGGCATCCCTGGGGGAGCTCCTCGCGGCCGCCGCTGAGCCGGCGGCCGCGGAAGCCGCGCCGTCCGCCGCCAACGCCGCCCGCAGCGCGACCGGCAAGGCCGCCGCGGCCGCCGCCGCCGCGGCGACCATCCGCGTCGACCTCGACCGCGTCGACCGGCTGATCGACCTGGTGGGCGAGCTGGTCATCAACCAGGCGATGCTGGCCCAGCGGGTGACCGAGGCCGGACTGGCGCGCGCCTCCAACGTGGCCGGCGGCCTCGACGAGCTGGAGCAGCTGACGCGCGAGATCCAGGACAGCGTCATGGCCATCCGCGCCCAGCCGGTGAAGTCCGTGTTCCAGCGGATGCCCAGGCTGGTGCGCGAGGTCGCCAGCGTCACCGGCAAGCAGGTGCGCCTGATGACCGAAGGCGAGGGCACCGAGGTCGACAAGACGGTGATCGAGCGGCTCAGCGACCCGCTGACGCACATGATCCGCAACGCCATCGACCACGGGCTGGAGACACCGGACAAGCGGCGCGCCGCCGGCAAGAATCCGGAGGGCGTGGTCAAGCTCTCCGCCCTGCACCGCTCGGGCCGGATCGTCATCGAGGTCGCCGACGACGGCGCCGGCATCAACCGCGAGCGGGTCAGGCAGATCGCCGTCGACAAGGGGCTGGTCGCGGTCGACGCGGCGCTGAGCGACGACGAGATCGACAACCTGATCTTCCTGCCGGGCTTCTCCACGGCGAGCGCCATCTCCGACATCTCCGGCCGCGGCGTCGGCATGGACGTGGTCAGGCGCTCGATCCAGGAGCTGGGCGGGCGCATCTCCATCACCTCGCGCCCGGGGCTGGGCTCGACCTTCTCCATGAGCCTGCCGCTGACGCTGGCGGTGCTCGACGGGATGGTGGTCACGGCGGGCGAGCAGACCCTGGTCGCCCCGCTCACGGCGATCATCGAGACCCTGCAGCCCAAGCGCGTCGACGTGAACAGCCTGGGCGGCGCCGCCCGGGTGATCTCGATCCGCGGCGCCTATGTGCCGCTGGTCGACGTCGGCGTCTCGCTCGGCTACCGCACCGAGCCGCTGGACGCCGAGCAGGGCGTGGCGCTGCTGATCGAGGGCGAAGGCGGCGCGCGCGCGGTGCTGCTGGTCGACGCCATCCAAGGCCAGCGCCAGGTGGTGATCAAGAGCCTCGAGGCCAACTACCGGCGCGTGCCGGGCATCGCGGCCGCGACCATCCTGGGCGATGGCCGCGTCGCCCTGATCCTCGATATCGACGCCCTGGTGGCGGCCTCGCGCACGGCCGAGGCTCCCAGACTGCTGCAGGCAGGTTGAGACGATGAGTGAAGCTTTGAGCCACGGCGCCGAAGGCCGCGAGCTGATCTCCTTCCGGATCGGCGCGCAGGAATTCTGCGTCGACATCATGGAGGTCCGCGAGATCCGCGGCTGGACGCCGGCCACGGCGCTGCCGCAGGCGCCGGCCTTCGTCCGCGGCGTCATCAACCTGCGCGGCGCGGTGCTGCCGATCGTCGACCTCGGCGCACGCCTGGGGCTGGGGACCGCCGAGCCCACCGCCCGCCACGTGATCATCGTCGCCCAGGTGCAGAACCAGATCGTCGGCCTGCTGGTCGACGCCGTCTCCGACATCCTCACCGTCACCGATGACATGATCCAGCCGACGCCGGACGTGGCCTCGGAGATGGTCCGCACCTTCGTCCGCGGCCTGCTGGCCGTCGAGGGGCGCATGGTCAGCTTCATCTCGCTGGACCGCGTGCTCCCCGACCACGACCTCGATCACGCGGCATGACGGTCGGCGCGAACATGACCCGAAGCGAAGATCGCCGCGAACAGCTGGTCGACGGCGAGTTCGCCTTCACCGCCGAGGACTTCCGCCGCATCGCCGCGACGCTGCACGCCGCGGCCGGCATCGCCCTGCCGGATTCCAAGGCGACGCTGGTCTATTCGCGCCTGGCCAAGCGGCTGCGCGCGCTGGGGCTGGAGAGCTTCCGCCAGTACTGCGCGCTGGTGAACGGCGCCGACGGCCTGGACGAGCGCCAGAGGATGATCGTGGCGCTAACCACCAACGTCACGCGCTTCTTCCGCGAGCCGCACCATTTCGAGCACCTGAAGACCCGGCTCCTGCCGCCGCTGTTCGCCGCCGCCCAGCGCGGTTCGCCGGTGCGGATCTGGTCGGCGGGCTGCTCCAACGGCCAGGAGCCCTATTCCATCGCGCTCGCCATCCTGTCGCTGATGCCGGACGCGGCCAATCGCGACATCCGCATCCTCGCCACCGACATCGACACCCAGATGCTCGGCGAAGCCCGGGCGGGCCTCTACAGCGCCGCGGTGATGGAGCCGGTGCCGGCGGATCTGCGGGCGCGCTGGTTCGAGCGGGAGGGCGACGGCTGGCGCGCCGGCGAGGCCCTCCAGCGGCTGGTGACCTTCAACGAGCTCAACCTGATGGGCGAGTGGCCGATGCGCCGGAAATTCCAGGCGATCTTCTGCCGCAACGTACTGATCTATTTCGAAGAGGAGACGCAGGCCAAGCTGTTCACCCGTTTCCTGCCGCTGATGACGCCGGACGCCCGGCTCTACATCGGCCACTCCGAGCGGGTCTGCGGCGCGGCCGCAGCCCAGCTGGAGACGGACGGCGTGACCATCTACCGCCTGCGGAGCGCACGCCCATGATCCGGGTCCTGATCGTCGACGACTCCGCCACCATGCGGAGCCTGATCGCCACCATCCTGCAGCGCGACCCGGAGATCGAGGTCGTGGGCGAGGCGGGCGACCCGCTCGAGGCCCGCGAGGCGATCAAGCGGCTCAATCCCGACGTGCTCACCCTGGACGTCGAGATGCCGAACATGAACGGCATCGACTTCCTGGAGAAGATCATGCGCCTGCGGCCGATGCCGGTGGTGATGGTCTCGACGCTGACCGTGCGCGGCGCGGAGGCGACCATGGAGGCGCTCGAGCTGGGCGCCATCGACTGCGTCGCCAAGCCCTCGACCGGCGGCCTGGAAGGCTTCCAGGACCTGCCCTTCAAGGTGAAGGCCGCGGCCAAGGCCAAGGTGCGGCCACTGCGCTCGCCAGGCGCCGAGCGGCCGGCCGTGCTCGAGACCATCCCCGCGGACCGCGTGATCGCCATCGGCTCCTCCACCGGCGGCGTCGAGGCGCTGATCGCCATCCTCACCCGCTTCCCGGCGAACTGCCCGCCGACGGTGATCACCCAGCACATGCCGGCGACCTTCACCAAGAGCTTCTCGGAGCGCCTCGACCGCATCTGCGCGGCGAAGGTCGCCGAGGCGCAGGAAGGGGCGCCGTTGGAGATTGGCCGCATCTACCTGGCCCCGGGCGGCGACCACCACCTGGAGGTCGGCGGGGCCGGCCAGCTGCGCTGCCGCCTTTCGAGTGGGCCGCCGGTGAACGGTCACCGGCCCTCCGTCGACGTGCTGTTCGGATCGGTCGCCAAGGCCTGCGGGGCGCGCGCGATCGGCGCCATTCTCACCGGCATGGGCCGCGACGGCGCCGAGGGCCTGCTGGCCATGCGCAAGGCCGGCGGCCGGACCTTCGGCCAGGACGAAGCCAGCTCCGTGGTCTACGGCATGCCCAAGGCCGCCTTCGAAATCGGCGCTGTCGAGCGCCAAGCGCCGCTCGACAAGCTCGCCGCCGAACTCCTCAAAGCTCCCAGCTCCACTGTAATCGAGAACGCCTGATGCCTGCAGCCGCTTCCCTGAAGGTGCTAGTCGTGGACGACCAGCAAACCATGCGCTCGCTGGTCCGCAGCGGTCTGCAGCAGCTCGGGTTCAAGGAGATCCGAGAGTGCGCCGACGGCGAGGACGGCTTGCGCGCCATGCTGACCAGCAAGGCCCACCTGGTCATCTCCGACTACAACATGCCCAAGCTGGACGGCCTGGGCCTGCTGCGCGCCATTCGCGCCCACGAGCCGATCCGCGGCACGGCCTTCATCATGCTGACCGGACGGGCGGACAAGGAACTGGTGCAGCGGGCGGTGCAGTTCGGCGTCAACAACTACCTCGTCAAGCCCTTCACGGTGCAGACCTTGAAGGAGAAGATCGAGGCGGTGTTCGGTCCGCTCACATGACCCGCATGGGGTCGAACCCGCGCGTGGACGGCCCGCGGCCCGTGCACATCGTGCAGGGCGAGCACCATGTCACGAACGATCCGGAGGTGGTGCTGACCACCATCCTCGGAAGCTGCGTGGCGGCCTGCGTGCGCGACCCCCTGACCGGCGTCGGCGGCATGAACCACTTCCTGCTGCCGGGCGACGACCGGCACAAAGGCGACCCGGACTCGGTGCGCTACGGCGTGCACGCCATGGAGCTGCTGGTGAACGCGCTGCTGTCGCGCGGCGCGCGGCGCGAGCGGCTGGAGGTCAAGCTGTTCGGCGGCGCCCGGCTGATCACCGGGCTCACCGACGTGGGCGAGCTCAACGCCACCTTCGCCGAGGACTTCCTGCGCCGCGAGGGGCTGAGCCATGTGGGCGGCTCGCTGCGCGGCGACTGCGGCCGGCGCATCCAGTACTGGCCGGTGAACGGCCGCGCCCGGCAGGTGTTCCTGACCAAGGAGACCCCCGAAGTCTTCGCCCGCGAGACCCAGCGCGTCCCCAAGCCCGCCGCCGACACCGGCGCGCTCGAGCTCTTCTAGCGAGCCGCGCGTGCCCGCAGCAGCCTCCCTCCAGCCGTTGTCGCGAACGCTCGGCGCCTGCGCCGGCGAGCTCGCCGCGCTGGCGGACCGCTGCGAGGCGCTGCAGGCGGGGCTTGCGCCGGCGCTGCAGACCGGGGCGGCGATCGAGGAGGCGCAGATGCTCGACCTCCTGACCCAGAGCCTCTCGGCCATCGCCGACTACCTGAACGAGCTGTCGGCCGGTCTGGCGCCGGAGTGGATGGTCGACTCCGCCACCGCCGCCGCGCTCGTGCCGCTCACCGAGCTCGCCCGGCGCCTGACCGGCGGCGCCTGCCATGCCCCGCCGGATAGCGGCGAACTGGATTTCTTCGGAGTCTGCCCATGACGGAGAGGAATTCCGAGGCCCGCCTGAACCTGACCAAGGCGACCGTCCTCCTGCTGCAGAACAATCAGGCGGAGCTGGACATCCTGGGGCAGGTGTTCATCGGCTTCGGCGTCAAGGCCATCCGCAAGTGCCTGACGGTGGCCGAGGCCGAGGACATCATCGGCAGCGGCGTGCTGTTCGACCTGATCGTGGTCGACTGCGACATGCCGGGCTTCGCCGGCTATGACTTCGTGGCCAAGCTCAGGCGCGCGGAGCAGAACGACAACCGCCTCGCGCCGATGATGCTGGTCTCCGGGCACACGGTCCCCAGCTCGATCTCCAAGGCCCGCGACTGCGGCGCGAACTTCGTGGTGGCCAAGCCGATCACGCCCAAGGTGATGTTCGACCGGGTCATGTGGCTGGCGCGCGAGGAGCGGCAGTTCGTGGTCACCGACAGCTACGCCGGCCCCGACCGGCGCCACAAGACCTTCGGCCCGCCTCCGGGCGTCAAGGGCCGCCGCCGTGAAGATGTCACCGCCAAGATGGGCGCCTCGAACGGGCCCGACATGTCGCAGGACGATATCGACGCCTTGCTCAACCCCAAGAGGGCCTCCCTGTGAAACCCGGCAACGTCTTCAAATACGAGAACCGGCTGGCGAAGAGCATGGTGACCCGCGGCGGGATGACCGCAGCGGAGGCCATGAAGGCGGCGCAGGCGGCCGTCGAGGAGGTGCGCGAGCCGACGCTCGCCGAGATCGACGCCAACCTGGCGGAGATCTACGGCCTGTGCGACCAGCTGAAGGACGGGACCGACGAGGCGGCGCTCAAGCGCATGTACGTCTGCGCCAACCGCGTCGTCGCCATGGGCGGGGTGTTCGGCCTGGGCGAGCTGGGCAAGGCGGCCTACAGCCTCTGCGAGCTGGTCAGTAGGTTCCAGACGCTCGACCGCTTCCAGTGGTCGATGATCCGCGTGCACATGGACGGCCTGAGGCTGCTGCGCACGCCGGACGAACATGTGCCGGAGCACCGCGAGCAGGTGCTCGCCGGCTTGCGCCAGGTGGCCA
Source organism: Phenylobacterium sp. (assembly GCA_028291285.1). The sequence goes on from JAQGIJ010000554.1 coordinate 9,275, forward strand.
CCAGCGTGGTCTGACCCCGGGCCTGCGGCTGCGCCCGCATGTCGCGGCTGCGCGCGGAACGGGGCGACCGCGGCGGCGTTTGTTCCGCATCGGCAGCTGTTTTCCGGGGGTTCGCCATGCGTGACGTCGAGATCTACGAACGTCGGGCCCGCGAGGCCGAAGATCTGGCCAATCTGGTGAGCCTGCCGCAGAACCGCCGACGCTACCTCGCCATCGCCCACGTTTGGCGAGAGCTGCTGGCGGCCGCCCGCCCGGTCGACGTCCCCCAGCAGGTCCGGGCCGCCTGAACCCAGGCGGCCGTCCAGAGCTTCGGCGAGAGCTTCGCAGAGGGACCGGGCCCGAATAGAAGGGCGCCCATGACCTCGTCCCACCCGCCGCTCCGGTCCTACGGCCGGCTGAAGTCGCGCACCATCAAGCCCCGGCAGGCGGCGCTCATGGCGACGCTGCTCCCCGGCCTGCGGGTTCCCGCCGCGCCGTTCGATCCGCGCGCCCTGCGCCCGGGGGCCGCGGAGGTGTGGCTGGAGATCGGTTTCGGCGGCGGCGAGCACCTGGCCGCCCAGGCCCTGCGGCGTCCCGACGTGCTGCTGATCGGCGCCGAGCCGTTTCAGAACGGGGTGGCGAGCGCGCTGCGCCACATCGACGAGGCAGGACTGGCCAATGTGCGGCTGCACGACGGGGACGCCCGCGATCTGCTGGCCCGGCTGCCGGACGCCAGCCTGGACCGGGTCTTCGTGCTCTTTCCCGACCCCTGGCCGAAGGTGCGGCACCACAAGCGCCGCCTGCTGCAGGCCGACACCGCCGCGGAGCTGGCGCGGGTGCTGAGGCCCGGCGGCGGCCTGCGCTTCGCCAGCGACTGGGCCGACTACGTCGACTGGAGCCTGGAGCGGCTGATCGGCACGGCGGCGCTGCGATGGAGCGCCGGGCGGGCGGACGACTGGCGCGTTCCGCCGGCCGACCACGTCACCACCCGCTACGAGGAAAAGCGCCTCGGCGACTGCGCCCCGGTGTTCCTGGACTTCGTGCGGGCCTAAACCCTGTCCCACCTGCCTTGAGGCAAGTCAGGTGGGATGAACAGAGTCGTCGCTTGTAGGTGAGAGCCCTTCAACGCGAGTGGGAAGGGCCTAGGCGCCCGCCCTATAGCGCGCGATGGAGGTGCGGATCAGCTCGCCGGCTTCCTCGGGGTCGGCCCAGCGCACGATCTCGACCGACTTGCCCTTTTCCAGGTCCTTGTAGTGCTGGAAGAAGTGGGCGATCTGCTCGGTCAGGATGGTGGGCAGCGCCCGCCAGCTGTCGACGCCGGTGTAGAACGGGTGGAGCTTGTCCACCGGCACCGCCAGCACCTTCTCGTCGCCGCCGGCCTCGTCGTTCATCATCAGCGCCCCCACCGGCCGGCAACGGATCACCGCGCCGGGCACCACCGGGGTCGGGCCCACCACCAGGATGTCCATCGGATCGCCGTCGTCGGCCAGGGTGTGCGGGATGAAGCCGTAGTTGCCGGGATAGAACATCGCCGTGTGCAGGAAGCGGTCGACGAACATCGCGCCGGAGTCCTTGTCCAGCTCGTACTTCACCGGCTCGCCGCCCTGCGGGATCTCGATGATGGCGTTGACGTCGTACGGCGGGTTGGCGCCGGTCGGGATTTTAGAAAGGTCCATGGGGCCTTCACAGGAGAGGTCGCAACGGGGAGGAGGCGCGCTCTGTGGACCATTCGCACGCGTCGGAAAAGGGCGCCGGCGCCGTTTGGTGGCTGAAATCGCCCAGGCGCCGTCCTGCGCCGCGGAATCCGGGGGGCTGACAACCGCCCGCTCGCACGCTATATTCTGCTCCAACATCGCTGATTGCGCTGGATGGCGCTATTAAGCGGCGGGCTACGGCCCGGCCGCTTTTTTGTTTGCCGGAGGACGGCCAGGCTCATGCGCGGGAAGACCGCCGAGGACGCAAGATTGCTGGAGATGATCGACCCCGTGGCCGAGGCCGCGGGCTACGAGATCGTCCGCCTGCGCCTGATGGGCGGCGAGCAGCAACGGCGCCTGCAGATCATGGCCGAGCGCCCGTCCGACGGCGACATGAACGTCGAGGATTGCGCGCGGCTCTCGCGCGCCATCTCCGAGGTGCTGGACGCCGCCGATCCGATCAGCGGGGAATACGTCCTCGAGGTCTCCTCGCCCGGCGTGGACCGGCCGCTGACGCGGCTGAAGGACTTCGAGACCTACGAAGGCTACGAGGCTCGCCTGGAGCTCGACCGCATGGCCGAGGGGCGCAAGCGCTTCCGCGGCCAGCTGGCGGGCGTCGAGAGCCAGAGCGTCGCCATCGACCTGGAGGGGGAGGAGCATACCGCGCTCATCCCCTTCGCCTGGATCACCGAGGCCAAGCTCGTCCTGACCGACGAGTTGATGAAGCGCGGCGCCGATGTGCGCGCCGCTCGCGTCGCGGCCGAACAGCAACAACCGACTTCCGACTAGAGGATCCTTCCATGAGCCTGACCGGCATTTCCGCCAATCGGCTTGAGCTTCTGCAGATCGCCGAGGCCGTCGCCCGCGAAAAGTCGATCGACAAGGAGATCGTCATCGAGGCGATCGAGGAGGCGATCCAGAAGGGTGCGCGCTCCCGCTACGGCGCCGAGCACGACATCCGGGTCAAGATCGATCCGAAGACCGGCGAGACGCTGGTCAAGCGGGTGGTGACCGTGGTCGAGGACGACGCCACCTACGGCGAGACCGAGGAAGGCCTGCCCGCGGAAGCGCCGCCGGGCGTCCTGCGCCTCTCCGACGCCAAGCGCACCGACAAGGACGCGGTCGTGGGCAAGACCTACGAAGAGATCCTGCCGCCCTTCGAGTTCGGCCGGGTGCAGACCCAGATGGCCCGCCAGGTGGTGACCGGAAAGGTCCGCGAGGCCGAGCGCGAGCGCCAGTACGAGGAGTTCAAGGACCGCGTCGGCGAGATCGTCAACTGCGTGGTCAAGCGCGTCGAGTACGGCAACGTGGTCGTCGACCTCGGCCGCGGCGAAGGCATCATGCGCCGCGACCAGTCGATCCCGCGCGAGAACTTCAACATCGGCGACCGGGCCCGCTGCTACATCTACGACGTGCGCCGCGAGACCAAGGGCCCGCAGATCCTGCTGTCGCGCGCCCACGGCGGCTTCATGGCCAAGCTGTTCGCCCAGGAGGTGCCGGAGGTCTACGACGGGGTCATCGAGATCCGCGCCGTGGCCCGCGACCCGGGCAGCCGCGCCAAGATGGCGGTGGTCTCCAACGACAGCTCGATCGACCCCGTCGGCGCCTGCGTCGGCATGCGCGGCAGCCGCGTGCAGGCGGTGGTGGCCGAACTGCAGGGCGAGAAGATCGACATCATCCAGTGGAGCCAGGACGAGGCCACCTTCATCGTCAACGCCCTGGCCCCGGCCGAGGTCTCCAAGGTCGTCATGGACGAGGAGGACGAGCGGGTCGAGGTGGTGGTGCCCGACGAGCAACTGTCGCTGGCCATCGGCCGCCGCGGCCAGAACGTCCGTCTTGCGAGCCAACTGACGGGTTGGCAGATCGACATCATGACCGAGAGCCAGGAGAGCGAGCGCCGCCAGCGCGAGTTCGCCGAGCGCACCGCCCTCTTCCAGGAAGCCCTAGACGTCGTCGAGTGCATCGCCCAGCTGCTGGTCACCGAAGGCTTCGCCACCGTCGAGGACGTGGCCTACGTCGACACCACCGAGATCGCCAGCATCGAGGGCTTCGACGAGGACACCGGCGAGGAGATCCAGGCCCGCGCCCGCGACTACCTGGACAAGGAAGCCGCCGAATACGACGCCAAGCGCCGCGAGCTGGGGGTCGAGGACGGGGTTCTGGAGATCGAAGGCATCACCCTGCCGATGGCGGTGGCGCTGGGCGAAGGCAAGGTGAAGACCGTCGAGGACCTCGCCGGCCTGGTGCCCGACGACCTGCGCGGCTGGTTCGAGACCAAGAACGGCGAGCGCGTGCGCGAGCCGGGCGTGCTGGAAAGCTTCAGCCTGGACCCGCAGGACGCCGAGCTGATCATCATGCGCGCCCGCGTGGCGATGGGCTGGGTGGAGGCGCCGGAAGAGCCGGAGCCCGAGCCGGAGCCGGAGCCTGAAGCGGGCGGCGAGGCGCTGGACGTTTCCGACGTCTTCGCCGAGGCGGTAATGGCCGGCGAGGCGCGCGACGCCTAACGGTAGAAGGGCGGGCCGCCGTGGAACGACCCTCCGATGACCCGGGGCTGAGCGAACCACGCGAGCCGCGCGCGGACCCGCGCGAGCGCCGCGACATCGTCACCGGCGAGGTGATGGACGAGGCGCGGCTGATCCGCTTCGTGCCAGGGCCGGACGGCGCGGTGGTCCCCGACCTCGCGCGCAAGCTGCCGGGGCGCGGGATCTGGGTGGCCGCCGACCGCGCGTCGGTGGCGACCGCGGCGAAGAAGGGCCTCTTCTCCCGGGCGGCCAAGGCCAGGCTGCAGGCTTCGCCCGAGCTCGCCGACCAGATCGAAATGCTGCTGAAACGGCGGCTTTTGTCGGGCCTTGGCCTTGCACGGCGGGCCGGCGATCTTACTTCCGGGTTTGAGAAGGTCTCGGCCGCGATTTCATCTGGTCGGGCCGCGTGGCTGATCGAGGCGTCCGACGGCGCCGCCGACGGTCGCCGTAAGTTGCGGGCCGTGGTCCGGAAACAGTCCCGCCCGCCCGGCCTCATCGGCCTCTATTCGGCGGCGGAATTGGGTTTGGCCTTAGGCCTGGAGAATGTGATACACACCGCCTTCCTTGCGGGGCGAGCCGCCGATCGTTGGGCGCAGGACGTCCACCGGTTGTCGGGCTTTTGCCCGCTCCTTCCTGAGAGTTGGCGCGAGGAGCCTTGAGAGGCAAGCGGGAACCGGAGGCGGTTTCCGCCCCTCTCGCATTTGATCGATCCGTTGGCCGGGACCGCCCGGCCGCTGAGTAAAGCGAGCGCATGAGCGACGAGAACAACAACGGCCGCAATTCCGCCCCGGGCGGACGCCAGCCCCTGACCCTGAAGCCCCGCGGCGGCGGCTCGGTCAGCGCCGGCACGGTGAAGCAGAGCTTCAGCCATGGCCGTTCCAAGACCGTGGTCGTGGAGACCAAGCGTCCGCGCACCCATGCGCCGGGCGGCGGCAACCTCGCCGCGCCCTCCTCGGCCGAGAAGCGGGTGTTCGACAACCGCGCGCCCCAGGCGCCCGCGCGTCAGCAGGGCTCCGCCGGCGACGGCCTGTCCGCGGAGGAGCGCGCCGCGCGCGCCCGCGCCGCCGAAGCCTT
>JAQGIJ010000577.1 GCA_028291285.1 Phenylobacterium sp.
CGGGCGAGCGCCGGCTCTTCGTGCTCTGGACCCGCGCCGTGACCCCGGACGGCGTCGCCATCGCGCTGGCCTCGCCGGCGGCCGACGCGCTCGGCCGCGCCGGCTTCGACGGGGAAGTCGACCGCCACTTCTGGGACCGTTTCGGCGGCGCCCTCCTGCTGTCGGTGGTGGACGGCGGCGCGACGGCGCTCATCGGCCGCAACGGTCGCGTCGGGCTGGCCCGCCTGCCGTCGGACGCCGCCGGCGTGGCGGTCGATGGCAGCCGCGACATCGGCCCGACGCTGCGCAAGGCGCAGGGGGCGGAGGTGTCGATCATCGCCGCCCAGGACTTCGATTTCTCCGATGTCTACGACCTGAGGGCGCGCTGAGATGGGCGGCGACACCGCGATCCTGGAGCACTATCTCGCCCCGCTCCGGCCGCACCTCGATGCGCCGGGCGTCACGGAGCTGGTGGTGAACCGCCCGGGCGAACTGGCCGTCGAACGGGAGGGCGACTGGTTTTGGTTCGAGGCGCCGCAGCTCACCGAGGAGTGGCTCCGGCCGCTGGCCATCGCCGCGGCCGCCGCGACGACCCAGGACGTCACCCCTGAACGTCCGGTCTGTTCGACGGTCCTGCCGACGGGCGAGCGCTGCCAGATCGTCCTGCCGCCGGCGGCCGAGGCGATCTCGCTGACGCTGCGCAAGCCCGCGCCCGTCACCTTCGAACTCTCGGACCTGCAGCGCGCCGGCCTGTTCGACGGCGTGGCCCCGGCCACTGGCGGGGACGACGCCGACGCGGCGGCCCTGAGCGGGCTGCGGGCCGCCGGCGACTGGCCGGCGTTCTTCGCCCTGGCCGTCGCGGCGCGTCGCAACATCCTGGTCTCGGGTGCGACCGGCGCTGGCAAGACCACCTTCGCCAAGGCGCTGGTCCGCCTCATCCCGCCCGAGGAGCGCATCATCACCATCGAGGACGCGCGCGAGCTGGCCGTGCCGCACCGCAACGCGGTGCATCTGCTCTACGCGAAGGACGGCCAGGGCCTGGCGCAGGTGGGCCCCAAGGCGCTGCTCGAGAGCGCCCTGCGCATGCGGCCCGATCGCATCCTGCTGCAGGAGCTCCGCGACGAGACGGCCTTCTTCTACCTGCGCAACGTGAACTCCGGCCACCCGGGCTCCATCACCACCCTGCACGCCGACTCCGCGGCCCTCGCCTTCGAGCAGCTCACCCTGCTGGTGAAGGAGAGCGAAGGCGGGCGTCGCCTGGCGCGGGAGGATATCCGGGCGCTGCTCCACCTCCTGGTGGACATCGTCGTCCAGGTGCGGCGCACGGCCGGGCGATTCCAGGTCAGCGAGGTCTGGTATGAGCCGCTTCGCAAGCGCCCCCTGGCCGCTTAGGGCCGCCTGTTACGGCGGCCTTGCGGCCGTGGCGGCCGCCGTCACGGCGGCGATCGTGGGCCTGATCGCGCTTGCCGGGCTCCGCCGCCTGTCCCCGCACCTGGATCCCGCCGCCATTCCAATCTGGTTCTGGTACTTCCGCGCCGACCCCCAGGTGCGGCGCTGGCTGAAGATCGGCGCCCTCGGCGCGGGCGCCCTCCTGCTGGTGGCGGCCGCCGGAGCGGCGCAGGCGTTCCGGCGGCCGCTCCACGGCGCGGCCCGCTGGGCCACCGAGCCGGACCTGCGGCGGGCCGGCCTTCGCGCCCGGACCGGCATCGTGCTCGGCCGCAAGGGCGGCGCGACCCTGGTGTTCGGCGGGCCGGAGCACGTGATGCTCTATGCCCCCACGCGCACTGGCAAGGGCGTGGGCGTGGTGATCCCGAACCTGCTCTCCTGGCCGGACTCCGTCGTCGTGCTCGACGTGAAGCGGGAGAACTGGGAGGCCACCGCCGGCTTCCGCGCGTCGCACGGCCAGGCCGTCTTCCTGTTCGATCCGCTGGATCCGGAGGGCCGCACCGCCCGGTTCAATCCCCTCGGCCACGTCGCGCGCGAGGACCCGGTCCAGGTGCTCGACGAGCTGCAGAAGCTGGCGGCGATGCTGTTCCCGCCGCCCGACCACGGCGACGCCTTCTGGGCGGAGTCCGCCCGCACCGGCTTCATCGGCGTGGGCGCCTACGTGGCCGAGACCCGGGAGCTGCCGTTCTCGCTCGGCTCGATCTACGCCGAGCTCACCGGCGGGGACGCACGGGTTGGGCTGCCGCAGGCGATCACCAATCGCCGCCGCGCCGGGCGGCCGCTCTCGCCGGGCTGCGAGCGCGCGCTGACCGACTTCTGCGCCGCCTCCGAAAACACCTTCGCCTCGGTGCGTCAGACCCTCACGTCGCGGATGAACCTCTGGCTCAATCCACGGGTCTGCGCCGCCACCGAGACCAGCGACTTCGACCTGCGCACCCTGCGCGAGCGCCGCCAGTCCATCTACCTGGCCGCCACCCCCGACAACCTCGCCCGCGTGGCGCCGCTCTACAACCTCCTCTTCCAGCAGCTCGTCGACCTGAACACCCGCGAGCGCCCCACCAAACACCGCCACGCCCTGCCCGTCCTCGTGCTGCTGGACGAGTTCGCGCGACTGGGCCATGCGGGCGTGATCGCCCACGGCTTCGCCTATGTGGCGGGCTACGGCCTGCGCCTGCTCCCGGTCCTGCAGAGCCCCGCCCAGCTCCGCGCGGAATATGGCCATGACCTGGCCGAGGAGATCATGGCCAACTGCGGCGCCGAGGTGGTGTTCGCGCCCAAGGAGCTGAAGGTCGCCCAGGACCTCTCGGAACGGCTGGGCTATGCCACCGTGAGGAGCCCCTCCCGCAGCCGCCCCTCCGGCCTTGCGCGCGGCCACCGCAGCGTGAGCGAATCCGAGCAGCGGCGCGCCCTTATGCTGCCGCAGGAACTGATCCAGTTGCCGGGGGAGCAGATGATCGTGCTGCGGGCGGGCACGCCGCCGGTCCGGGCGCGGAAGATCGCCTACTACCGCGAACGGGTGTTCTCGAAGCGGATCTCGCCGCCGCCCGCGCTGGCGGCTCGCCCCATCATCACTCCGGCGGCAACCGAGCCGACGCGGGCCGCCAGGCCACGCCCTGGGCCGACAGCCGCGACGTCCGACCCGCTGTCACTGGATGCAATCACCTCGACCCTGACGAGAACGGGTCTCGAGCCGCCCCCGCCGGCCGGCGCGTCGGAGGCCGAGGTCGAAGCCTGGATCGAGCGCTTCATCGACGGCTCCGTCCATCCCGCAAGACAGGAGGACCGCCATGGCCGATGACCTGAACCGGCTGGAGCCCGCCGGCCAAGGCAAGGGAGGCGGGCGCGGAGACGTGCCGGAGCACATTCGACGGCGATACTTCACCGACAGCGCGCGCGGCCCGGGTCTCGGCTTCTATACCGACGCGGCGGTGCAGACGGCCGCCTTCCGCGACGCCGGCCGGCGCCTCAGCACGGACCGCAATGATCCGCACGTGATCCGCGACCTCGTCGCGATCGCCCGCCATCGCGGCTGGAGCACGATCGAGGTGCGGGGCCAGGCGAGCTTTCGTCGCGAAGCCTGGTTCGCGGCGCGCGCCGAGGGCCTGGAAGTGAGAGGCTATCGCCCGACCGAGCGCGATACCCAAAGGCTGGACCGCAACCGCGAGCGTCGGGCGTCGCGAGACCGCAACGCCGCCCCACCAGATCGCCAGCCGATCACGGCCGACGGCCCGCAGACGCGGTTCAGGATCGTCGAGACGGTCGTCCGCGACCGGGTCGCCGATCCGGCGGCGCAGGCGCGCATCCTGGCCGCCGCGCGAAGTCGCCTGGCGGATTGGCTGGAGCGCGGCGCGCGCTTCGATCCCCTGCTGGCTCGCAGGGTCAGATCTCGCGACGAAAGCCCGGAGCGCTAGACTCGCCGGCTTGCCGCCTTGCGACTTCGGGTTTGGCGGACGCTGGCTCCGCCATCCTTCCATTAGGCCAGAGCTTTGAGGAACCCCTGCCGGTCTCGGCGATGCCGCTCCTATTGGTACAGCATCCGCTCGCCGCGCTCCGCCCGCCGGTTCAACAGCTCGGCCGTGTGCTCAGCGTCCTCACGCGAGAGGCCGCTCTGTGGCGTCATGGCGATCACCGCTGTCTTGCCGGTCCATTGGTCGTAGACGCTGAAGCCCGCAGGGTCGGGGCGGATGGCGAAGCGCTGGGTCATCCGGCCACAATGCCGCGCTGCAGGGAAGTCGCCAAGCCTTCGTTGTTCTGTTTTCGTTCGACTCGCTCGGAAGGGCGCAAGGGAAAGTCGCAATCCAGATCGCGTACCGCTGGCCTGCCGTCGCCGGAAGTGTGCGACGAGGACCGAGCAGGGCTGGGACGTGCTGGCCAAGCGCGGCAAGTGTGAACTGCTCACCCGGGTTGACCTGCGCGCGGTCGCCGCCGTTAGAGCGTGACCGTTTCAGCATGGAGCGTAGCCTGAGTTGACGAGGTAGTTGGCGCACTCGGCCGCAGGGAAGTGGTCGAGGAGCTGTCCGATGCGGCGCCAGGTGGCCTCGACGGTGCGTTCGGCAGCCTTTCTCAAAAGGGCCTTCAGCTTGGCGAAGACCTGTTCGATGGGGTTCAGGTCTGGGCTGTAGGGCGGCAGGAAGATCA
>JAQGIJ010000593.1 GCA_028291285.1 Phenylobacterium sp.
GCTGACCTGGCTCACGCCGTCCGGCTATCTGTTCTGCGTCTATTCGGTCATCCAGGCGGTGCTGATGGGCGTCGGCCGGTCCGCCGTGGCGTTCCGCCTGGTCGTGCTTGGGGGCGTGCTCATGAACATCGGTGTCGCGGTCGGCAGCCACTTTGGCATCGCCGCCGTCGCGATCGGCGTGAGCGTCGGGACTGCGCTGATCGGGCCGTTCTACTTCTGGGCGCTGGCGCGTGCGCTGCGCACCTCGTCCATCAGCCTGATGCTCGAGACGGCGCCGGCGCTTGCGGCGAGCGCCGGAATGCTCCTGGCCATTTTCCTGCTGCGTCCTCATCTCGCTGGCCTCAGCGCCGGCCTCCAGCTCGCCAGCTGCATCGGCCTGGGCGCCGTCACCTATGGCGCCATCCTGGCGGTCCTTTCCGGGCGCAAGATCCTGACGGACCTGCGCTATGTGCTGCCGAACCGAAGCCTGCGGACCAGTCCGACCTGAGAGCCGCCGTTGCGCCAATTCGCAAGAGACTCGGCGGCGGCAGGCGCGCAGCATGCGGTGCGACGCATCGCGCGCGAAATCCCGGCTGCCCAGGGCTGGAACACGCAACGCGTTCACAACGTCCGCGTTATGGCTCAGCTTGAGATCGTCCGACGACAAATGGCGTCGCTATTGGGGGGCAGGATGGTGAGCATGGGGCTATGGGATGTCTAAGTTCCTGGAGAGGCGTGAGGCGCTCGAGCCGCTGATCCGCTCCGCCAAATCGGTATCGTTCTCGCAGTATGGCGAAGACCTGCTGCTCGCCGTCACGCTGTTGCCGAACCGCCAGGGGCGATACGTCGATGTCGGCGCCTACCATCCGTGGCGATCCTCGAACACGTACAAGCTCTATCTGAGGGGCTGGTCGGGCCTCACGATCGAGCCGAACCCGGACGTGGCGCCGCTGTTTCGGCGGAAGCGGCCGCGCGACACCCACGTCGTCACCGGAGTCGCGGCAAAGGAAGGCGCGCTGACCTATCACCGGTTCACGGACGCCAAGCTCAACACCTTCTCGGACGAGCAGGTGCGCACCTACCTCGACGAGGGATTCAAGGAGGTGGACACGCTGGAGGTGCCCTGCCGTCCGCTGCAGGACGTCCTGGACGAGCACGGCGTCGGCGAGATCGATCTCCTGACCGTCGACTGCGAAGGCTATGACCTGATCGCGCTGCAGAGCCTGGATTTCGACCGATGCCATCCGACGGCGGTGGTGGTGGAGGACTACGACGCCTTCGAGAAGCTGAAGACCGGCGTCGGCCACAGCGACATCGAAGATCTGCTCCGCAGCAAGGGATACGCCCCTGTCGGACAGGCGATGTATTCGACGCTCTACGTCAAGCTGGACGCCCTGAAGGCGCGGCGGGACGCGGCCTTCAAGTTGCCGAAGGTCCAGTTCGCCTGACCCTGACGAGGGGCCTCAGCCGTCCAGCATCTCGGTCTGCGGCTGGCCCTTGGCGCTGATGAGCTCCTCGTCGGCCCAGAGGTCGCGGGGCAGGCCCAGCACGCGTTCGGCGAGCTTATTGCGGTGGATCTCGCTGGTGCCGCCGCCGATGGTCGAGGCGCGGGTGGAGAGATAGGCGCGGGTCCAGACGCCGTCCTTCAGCCCGCCGGCGCCCTGCACGTCGAGCATCAGCTCGAACAGCCGGCGCTCCTGCTCCTGGCCCACCACCTTCTGGATCGAGCCCTCCGCGCCGGGGTTCTCGCCGCCGGTGAAGCGGGCGACGTTCCTCAGGCCGTGCAGGCTGATGATCTGGTTGATCGCCCAGGCCTCGGAGAAGCGCCGACGCAGGTCCGGGTCGAGGCCGTACTTCGCCTCGTGCGCCACCAGCTCCCGGGCGATCCGGCGGATGGTGGTGGCCAGCGCGGCGTTGGAGCCCAGGAAGTTGGTCAGGTGCTCGCCCACCATGGTGGTGCGGTTGACCCGCCAGCCCTCGTTGATCGGGCCCACGAGATTGCCCGCAGGGATGCGCACGTCGTCGAGGAAGACCTCGTTGAAGTGGAAGTCGCCGTTGTTGCGGCGGATCGGCCGGACCTCCACGCCCTTGGCCTTCATCGGGATCAGCACGACCGAGATGCCGTCGTGCTTCGGCGCCGCCGGATCGGTGCGGATCAGCGCGTAGAGCCAGTCGGCGATCTGCGCCTGGGAGGTCCAGATCTTGTGGCCGTTGATGACCAGCTGGTCGCCGTCGACGACGCCGCGGGTCTGCAGGCCGGCCAGGTCCGAGCCCGCGCCGCGCTCGGAGAAGCCGCCGGACCAGAGGATGTCGGCGCGACGGGTGGGCTCCAGCAGCTTCTTCTGCTCGGGCGTGCCGTGGGCGATCAGCGTCGGGCCGACCAGCATCAGGCCGCGGTTGCCGGGCAGGTTGGGCAGGCCGCGCCCGATCATCTCGGCGTAGTAGAGGATCTGCTGGGTGAAGCTGGCGTCGCGGCCGCCGTATTCGCTGGGCCAGTGGATCCCGACCCAGCCGGCCTCGGCCATCTTCGCCTGCCACTCGCGCTGGGCCGACAGGCCGCCGCGGCGCACCCGGTCGATCGCCTCTTCGGTGGCGTGCTCGTCCAGCCAGGCGCGGAACGGCGCGATGAAGGCCTCGTCCTCGGGGGAGGGCTGGAAGCCGAGCTCGAGCTTGGCCTTGCGGCGGCTCGGCGTCTTGCCGGCCTTCTCGAGCTCCAGGACGTTGTCGCCCAGGGCCCGCAGGTGCTGGTCGGGCGAGCCCAGGCTCAGCTGGCAGTGCTTGGCGCGCTTCATGACCAGGTGCAGGTCGTACTCCCAGGTGACGCCGATGGCGCCGTGGGTCTGCACGGACTCCGCGGCGCTGTACGCGGCCGCGGCCCCACCCTCGGCCTTGGCGAGCCGGGCGGCCACGGGATCGGGCGCGCCGTCCGTCATCGAACGCAGCGCCCCCCAGACCGCCGAGCGCGCGCCCTCGGTCTTGATGAGGCAGTCGGCGAGTTTCTGCTTGATCGCCTGGAAGCGGCCGATGGGCTGGCCGAACTGCTTGCGCTCCAGCGAATAGGCGGAGGCCATGTCGAGGGCCGCCTGGGCCGCGCCAAGGCCTTCCGCGCCCAGCAGCACGCGCGCCAGCGAGAGGATCTGCTCCAGGTCGGCCTCGCTGACCTTGCGGGCCGGGGCCTGTTCGAACACCACCCGCGCTTGCCGGCGGGTGGCGTCCAGCGTGCCGATCTCGCCGAACTCGACGCCCGCGCCGCGCACGTCCACCGCCCACCAGGCTCCGTCGACGGGGACCAAGAGCACGTCGAGCGAGCCGCCTTCAAAGACGTCCTCGATGGCGCCCACCAGCCGGCCGGCGCCGGCGCCGTCGGCATGAACCACCAGGCCCTGCGGCGCGCTGGTCTCCGCCGAGAGCGCCACGCCGACCACCCGGTCGCCGGCGGCGAGCTGGCCGGCCAACTCGGCGGTGGCCTCGCCCGAGCCCTGCGCCAGGACGTGGGCCGCCGCGTAGGTGCTGACGAAGGGCAGGGGGGCGACGAAGCCGGAGGCGAGCTCGACCACCACGGCTTCCTCGGCCAGCCCCAGGCCGCTGCCGCCCAG
>JAQGIJ010000649.1 GCA_028291285.1 Phenylobacterium sp.
CAGGCGTGGGTCCGGGTTGCCCTGGTTCCACCTGCTGGGGAGCCTACGTTCCGCTGGACTTTCCGGTTTCCCGGGGCCGCCTGCGCTTGCCGTTCCCTCTTGGCGACTTGACGTTGCGCCTGCACCCATTATGCAGCAAGCGCCGAAATTCGCCGTCCTGTGGACCCGGCGTCAACAGTCTGTGAGCGAACGGTTGACAACCGCGGAGGGGCGCAGCGTTCTTCCAGAGATTCTAGGCTCTTGGAGTTCTCCACAGGAGAAGCTCAGCGCCCGTTCTCCAGCGCCTCGCGCCGCTCCTCCAGGGCCAGCCATTCCTCTTCGGCCGACGCCAGCTGCGCGCGCGTGGCGTCGAGGGCGCGGCTCAGCTGGTGGAACCCCGCCGGATCGCGGCCGTAGAGCTCGGGATCCGCAAGTCCGCGCTCCAGGGCGATGATCTTGTCCGGCAGCTCGGCCGCCAGGCTCTCGAGCTCGGCCAGCCGGCGCTGGTCCTTGTACGAGAGCTTGCTCGGGCGCGCCGGCGCGGATCTGGGCGGCGCCGGTGGCGGGGCCTTCACGGCGATCTTGATCACCGGCGCGGCGAAGAAGCCGGGGTTCTGCGAGGTGAAGTCCTGCCAGCCGCCGGGCGTCTCCACCGCGCGGCCCGAGCCGTCCAGGCCGATGGTCGAGGTCGCCAGCCGGTCGATGAAGTCGCGGTCGTGGCTCACCAGGATAAGGGTGCCGTCATAGTCGGCGAGCAGGTCCTCCAGCAGGTCCAGGGTGTCCATGTCGAGATCGTTGGTAGGCTCGTCAAGCACCAGCACATTGGCTGGCGTGGCCAGCGCGCGGGCCAGCAGCAGGCGGTTGCGCTCGCCGCCGGAGAGGCTGCGCACCGGCTGGCGCAGCTGGCTGTCGCGGAACAAGAAGTCCTTGGCGTAGGCGGCGACGTGCTTCGGCTGGCCGCGGACCATCACCTGGTCGCCGCCGTGCGGGGTGAGGATATCCTTCAGCGTCGCCTCGCCCGAGACCGCGGCCCGGGCCTGGTCGATGTAGGCCACCTCCAGGTTGGTCCCGAGCTTCACCTCGCCGGCGTCCGGCGCGAGCTCGCCGAGCAGAATCCTCACCAGCGTCGTCTTGCCGACCCCGTTGGGGCCCACGACGGCCACCCGGTCGCCGCGCAGGATGCGGGTCGAGAAGCTGTTCAGGAGGATACGGTCGCCGAAGGCCTTGGAGATTCCCTTGGCCTCCACCACCCGCTGGCCCGACACGCCGGAGCTGGCGATCCCCATGTTGAGCTGCCCGCGCGAGTCCTTCAGCCGCTCGACCTTGGCTTCGCGCATCGCCACCAGGCGGCGCCGGCGCCCTTCGTTGCGCGCGCGCCTCGCGGTCACGCCGCGCGCCATCCAGTGCTGCTCGCGCTCGAGCGCCTTGTCGAGGCGGCGCGCCTCCTCGACCTCCTGCGCCTCGACCTTCTCGGCCCAGGTCTCGAAGCTGGCGAACCCTTCGTCCAGACGGCGCACCTGGCGGTGCTCCAGCCAGAACGAGCGGCGGGTCACCCGCTCCAGGAAGGCGCGGTCGTGGCTGACGATCAGCGCCGCCGCCCGACTCTGCGCCAGTTCCGCCTCCAGGATCTCGATGGCTAGGATGTCGAGGTGGTTGGTGGGCTCGTCGAGCAGCAGGACGTCGGGATCTTCGGCGAACGCCCGCGCCAGCGCAGCACGCCGCATCTCGCCGCCGGAGAGCCCCTGCGCCGGCTTGGCGGGATCCAGGCCGAAGGTCTCCAGCGCTGCCTCCGCCTCGTGCGCGGCCACGCCGCCCGCGACCGCGTAGTCGAGCAGGGTCGCGCCTTTGATCTCCGGCTCCTGGCGCACCAGGCTGATGCGGGTCCCGGGCGTGACCGTCCGCTCGCCGTCGTCGGGCTGGATCTCGCCAGCCAGGATGCGCAGGAGCGTCGACTTGCCCGCGCCGTTGCGGCCGACCAAGCAGGCGCGCACCCGCGGCTCGAGGCCCAGGTCTACCCCGTCGAACATCATTTTCGGACCGTCGGCGAGCCGGACGTCCTTCAGGGCGAGGATGGGCGCTCTCATGGGCGGGGTGAGATATAGGCTTGCGGCGCGCGCGCAAGGCGTCGCCCTGCGTCAATTGCAAGCCAGCGCTTGGGACTTCGGCTCCGCGGGACTAGATGCAGGCCATGGCAGGCGAACCCTTCTGGCGCAGGAAAACGCTCGAGCAGATGACGGCTCGGGAGTGGGAGAGCCTGTGCGACGGCTGCGGCCTCTGCTGCCTGGTGCGGTTCGAGGACGAGGAAACCGGCGAGATCATACCCACCCGCGTCCACTGCAAGCTGTTCGACGCTCAGGCCTGCTGCTGCAGCGCCTATGCCGAGCGCCACCGCCACGTGCCCGATTGCATCAAGCTCACGCCGCACAATATCGAGGCGCTGAAGTGGATGCCGAAAAGCTGCGCCTATCGCCGGCTGCACGAAGGCCGCGATCTCGCGCCCTGGCATCCGCTCGTCAGCGGCGATCCGGAGAGCGTGCACCGCGCCGGCGTTTCTGTGCGTGGCCAGACGGTGAGCGAAACCGCGCTCGCCGACCCGGAGGACGCCCTCGACTTCACCGCCTGGGACCTCACGGCGGAACGCGGACAGGACTAGCGGAACCATCTGAAATCGCGAGGGGTTGAGCGGGGCCTGACTGGAGCCCCCCATGCTGCTCTCCTTGATCCAGCGTCTGCTGGCGATCGTCTCCCTCGTCCTTCTCGCCGCGGGCATCTACTTCGCCTGGTCGTGGTGGCGCCTGTACGAGATCCTGCAGCCGCCGCCGGGCGTCGCCGTGGACACCCAGGTCTGGCGCCTCTGGATCGGCGTGGTCCTGATCGCGATCTCCGTCCTCGGCCGCACGCCGATGGCCTTGCTGCTCGGCCGGCCCAGCGCGGAGGCGGCGCGTCTGCGTCGCCAGCCCCGCCAGAGGCTGGACTCGCCCAGCGGAGCGCGGCTTTCCGTCGAGACGGACGGCGCCGCCGACGCGCCCGTGCTCGTCTTCGTGCATGGCTGGGGCATGGACGCCGGCTTCTGGATGGAGGCGCGGCGCAAGCTCGCCGAGCGGTTCCAGGTCGTCGCCTACGACCTCGCGGGCCTCGGCCGTTCGAAGCCGCCGCGCGACGGCCGCATCAGCCTCGATCGGTTCGCCGACGACCTGGCGGCGGTCGTCCGGCAGGCTGGGTCGCGCAAGGTGATCCTCGTGGGCCACTCGATCGGCGGCATGACGGTGCTCACCTTCTGCCGACGCTATCCGGAAATGCTCAACCACGAGGTCGTGGGCCTGGTCCTGGAGAACACCACGGCGGACAATCCCGCCCGCACCACGGTGCTGGGCGAGGCGCTCTACGCCGCGCGGCCGGTCCTCAAGCCGCTGATGTGGCTCGACGTCTGGTTGCAGCCGCTGGTCTGGGCGATGAACTGGCAGAGCTACCTGTCCGGAGCCACGCACCTGGCCATGAGGGTCGCCGGCTTCGGCTCCAAGCCCACGCGCGAGCAGCTGAACCGGGTGGCCCTGGACGCCACGCGCAATTCGCCGGCCATCCAGGCCAAGGGCAACCTCGCCATGATGGACTGGCGCATCGAGGACGAGCTGCCGCAGATCCGCACGCCGGCCCTGGTCTTCATCGGCGGCCGCGACCTCGTCACTGTGCCGCAGGCCGGCGAGACCATCGCCTGGCGCCTGCCCAAGGCTCGTCCGCACCGCCTGTCCGACGCCGGCCACATGGGGCCGCTGGAGTTCGCCGAGGACTACAACAGCGCCATCGAAGCCTTCGCCGACGAGGTCTTCACCCAGGGCGCGCTGCCCGCCGACGCCGCGCTGGGCGCCGGCCAAAGCGTCTTCGGGGTCGAACCCGCGCCTGCCGACGAGGCGCCGCCGCGCCGTCCCGACGAGCCCCGCGCCTTCAGTTGAACAGATGTTGCATTTCTGCCACAGCGGACCTTGCGTGCATGTGAAGCCGGACCAATCTACAAAGCGGAGTTTCGAGCACTATTGTGAAGGGCTGAAGAGTTTGGCGCGCGACCCCTATCAGGAACTGGGCGTCTCCCGCACGGCCAGCGCGGACGAGATCCGCAAGGCCTTCCGCAAGCTGGCGAAGCAGAACCACCCCGACACCAATCCGAACGACAAGGAAGCCGAGGAGCGGTTCAAGCGCGTGAGCGCCGCCTTCGACATCCTGGGCGACGCGGAGAAGAAGAAGAAGTTCGACGCTGGCGAGATCGACGCCGACGGACGCGAGACCGCGCGCGGCTTCGCGGGCGGGCAGGGGCCTTGGGGCGCGAGCCCCGGCGCAGGCTTCTCCCGCCGCAGCAGCAGTGGCGGGCCGTTCGGCAGCGAGACCTTCGAGGGCGTCGACCTGGGCGATATCCTGGGCGAGATGTTCGGCGGCGGTGGTCGCGGCGGCAGCGGCAGCGGTGGTGCGGGCGGCCGGGGCGGCGGCTTCGGCGGTTTCTCCCAGCGCGGCGCCGACGTCCGCGCCAGGCTCGAGATCGATCTCGAGGACGCCATCCGCGGCGGCAAGAAGCGGATCGCCTTTTCCGACGGGCGCGCCATCGACGTCACCATCCCCAAGGGGGCGCAGGAAGGTCAGACCCTGCGGCTGAAGGGCCAGGGCCAGCCCGGCCGCGCTGGCCCCGGCGACGCCTTCATCGAGCTTTCCATCCTGCCTCACCCGATCTTCCGCCAGGAAGGCGAGGTCCTGGTGATGGACGTTCCCGTAACCGCCTATGACGCGGTCCTCGGCGGCAAGGTCGAGGCGCCGACGCCGGACGGGCCGGTCACGCTCACGGTGCCAAAGGGCGCCAACACCGGCACGCGGCTGCGCCTCAAGGGACGCGGGCTCTCCGATACACAAGGCCGCCGGGGAGACCTCTTCGCCCGGCTGACGGTGGTCTTGCCGGACGCCCCGGACG
>JAQGIJ010000010.1 GCA_028291285.1 Phenylobacterium sp.
GACGGGGCGCACATCCGCACCCTGCTGCTCACCTTCTTCTACCGGCAGATGCCGCAGGTGATCGAGCGCGGCTACCTCTATATCGCCCAGCCGCCGCTCTATAAGGCGGCCAAGGGCAAGTCGATCCGCTACCTGAAGGACGACTCCGAGCTGGAGACCTATCTGATCGACGAGGGCGTCGATCAGGCCCATCTCGACCTCGCCTCCGGCGAGCGGCTGACCGGCAAGGACCTGCTGGCGCTGGTGCAGACCGCCCGCGGGGCCAAGGCCAACGTCGAGCGGCTGGCGGCCCGCGCGCCGGCCTTCGCCATCGAGCAGGCGGCGCTGGCGGGGCTGCTGGGCGAAGGCGGCGATCCGGCCGCGGCCGCCCGGCGCCTCGACCTCTACGCCGAGGAAGGCGACGGCGCCTGGACCGGCGAGGCGGCCACCGGCGGCGGCTACGTTTTCAGCCGCATCAAGCGCGGCGTTTCCGAGCGGCTGGTGCTGGACGAGCTCTTGCTGCACGCCGCCGACGCCCGGCGCCTGGCGGAACGCTCCAAGGAGCTGGCGCAGGTCTTCTCCTCGCCCGCCACCTTCATGCGCCGCGACCGCTCGGCCTCCATCCGCGGACCGATCGACCTGGTGAACGCAGTGATGGAAAACGGCCGCCGCGGCCTCGCCGTCCAGCGCTACAAGGGCCTGGGCGAGATGAACGCCGACCAGCTTTGGGAGACGACGCTGGACGCCAACGTCCGCACCCTGCTGCAGGTCAAGGTCAGCCACGCCGACGACGCCGACGACATGTTCACCCGCCTGATGGGCGACCTGGTCGAGCCGCGCCGCGAGTTCATCCAGGCCAACGCCCTCGACGCGGAGGTCGATGTCTAGAGCCCCGCTAGGGTCAGGCGAAATCGCCTGACCCGGCTCCGGCGCCAGGATCGGCTCAGAAGGTGACGTGCCCCGCGAGCTTGATGTCCACGACGTTCAGCCCGCTGCGGCGTTCGCCGCCCACATCGAAGGTGAAGGCGGCGGGGCCGGTCTCGCTTTTCAGCCCGAGGCGGGCGACCAGGCCGCTGTCGCCGATCGGGTTCGGGCCGACGGTGAAGGCGTCCCCGCCGGAGACGAAGGTCGCCGTCGTCGACCCGTCGCTGTGGCTGACGACGTCGCGGTAGCCCAGCAGCACCTCCGGCCCCCAGGACGAGGCCTGGTCGCCGAACATGGCGCCGACGGCCACCCCGGCGAAGCCCGAGAGCTCGGCGGTCTTGCGCTGCTGCACCGACAGGTCGAGCGCGCCGCCGCCGGTCTCCGTGTAGCCGCCTTCGTTCAGCTGGAGATAGTCCATGCCCACCTGCGGCCGCAGGTAGAGGTCGCCCAGGTGCGCCTCGTAGCTCACCCGCACGCGCGAGTTGACCCCCCAGCCGTTCCAGTGCGCCGAAGCGGCGCCGGTGGCGGCGGGGGTCACGCCGTCGGCGGTGAAGTTGGTCGCCCGGTTGCTGCTGGCCATCAGATAGTCGCCGGCGAGCCGCGCGTTCACGGCCAGGGGGCCGAGGTGGGCGCGCCAGTAGCCGCCCGCCTCGATCAGATTGGCGAAGGCGTCGGTCGCGCTGGCCGAGCGGTCTGGCCGGAGCTCTCCGGACAAGCCGGCGAGGCTCAGGCCGAAGATCCCGGCGCGCGTGGCTGGCAGCTCGTAGCCGGCGATCAGGCCGGTGCCCCAGCTGTTGTAGCCCGACAGGTCGGCGGTGTTGCCGGCCCGCGCCACGAAGTTCACCTCCTGGGCCCAGGCGCCGCCGTCGCCGCCGGCCTGGCGGTCGTCCAGCGGCCGGCCGAACGCCTCGACGCCCGCGGAGACCATCTGGAAGATGCCGCCGGAGTGCTCGGGCAGCAGTTGCTGGTAGGCGGACAAGAAGGACCCGCGGGTGGTCTGGCCGAGCAGGGCGGCGCTGAGGGCGGAGTCCTTGCCGACCGCCGCGACCACCGGCTCGTAGCCGCCGGCGATCGAGGATGGCAGGGCCAGTTGGGCGGCGGTCTTGCGGGAGAGCGTGACCGAGAGCGTTCCCGCGCTCAGGTCCGTCGAGAACTGGCTGCCGTACATATAGGGGGTCGTGGCGAGCAGGCTCGTGTCCACCGCACCAGCGGTCAGCTGGTTGGCGCGGATCAGGCTGTAGGTCACCGAGCCGTTCTGGATCGAGGTCATCCGCACGCCGATCTTGGCGCCCGTGGCGATGCTGGCGGCGCCCGCCACGTCGAGCTCGGTGGCCTGGCCCGCGGCGTGATCGACGGTGAAGACGGTGGTCGATCCGGCCCCCAGGTTGAGGCTCGTCAGGTTGAGGTGGTCGGTGCTGTTGATCTGCAGCGAGCCCGTGCCGACGTTGAGCGCCAGCGTCCCGCCCTGCGCCGTCACCGCGCCCGCGACCGCCGCTCCCCCATCGATCGTCAGGCTGTTGGCGCCGGCGCCGAAGGTGAGGTCGCCGGTGAGCGTGCCGGCCTGCACATTGATGCTGTCGTCGCCGGAGCCCATGTGGATCGCGCCGATGATGGTGGGGATCACGGTCGAGCCGGGCGCCTGATAGGTCAGGAGCGAAAAGCCCGTCGTGTTGGCCGAATCCTCGATCGCCACGGCGGATCCGGTCGGCAGCGTCGTCGTGCCGGTGGTGGGGAAGGTCTGGGCGATGATCGTCCCGGTGTTCTCCAGGTGGGTGAGCGAGCCGGCCTTGTCGAGGATGGCCACGGCGTCGCCGGTCGGGCCCTCGGTCACCGCCTTGATGTTCCCGCTGTTGAGGATCACCGGCAACGAGCCGCCCGCCTCGACCACGACGGCGCGGGCCGCCACGGCGCCCGACCCGATCATGACCGAAGTGATCTGGCCGCCGTTCGAAAGCACCGGCGCCGAGGCGCCGGCGTTCAGGTGCAGCGCCGTCGCATCGGCGCTGTAGGCGTTCGCGGTCAGCGAGCCCCAGACGCGGATCCCGTTGGTCAGGTTCACGGCGCCGCCGCCCTGGACGCCGAGCTCCAGGCCGGTGGCGGAGACGCCGTCGCGAACGCCGGACCCGAGGACCGTGCCCTCGATCACCACGCCGTAGGCGCTGTCGCCGACGCCCACCACGCCCAGGCTGACGTCGCGGCCGACGGCGCCCACCTGGATGGCCGGGGCGCTGCCGTAGGAGGCCACCGTGCCGGTTGTTTCGGTGGCGTCTGCCACGCCGTCGCCGTTGGCGTCGACCACGGTGGTGGAGATCGTCACCGGCGGCGCCGCGACCAGCAGGCCGAGGCCCAGGTTCCCGCCCACGGACACCGTCGGCCCGCCCTGAGCGATGTCGTTGATGTTCTGGTCGTTGATCAGGGCGGTCGTCGCGCCGCGGACGATCGAGTGATAGCCGGTGGCGCTCAAGGCGTTGGAGATCACCAGTCCGCCGCCCACGTCGCCGCCCAGCGAGACCGCCTGCGCCCCCTCGCCGGTGGCGGTGACGCTGCCGGTCAGGTTGACGCCGCCGCTGACCCCGGCGGTGGTGCGGATGCCGAAGCTGCGGGTGCCCGTGGCCGTGATCGTTCCGGCGTTATAGATGGCCCCCAGCAGCTGGCTGTCGACTGAGACGCCGGCCGAATCCGCGCCCTGGATGTTGATCGAGCCGCTGTTGGTGAGGTCCCCGGTGAAGGCGCCCGGCCCCTGGACGCGGACTCCGAACCGCCCGGAGCCGGTGGCGAATGGACCGATGATATTGCCGGCGGAGTCCGTCGTGGTCGTCGTCGCCGACTCGTTGAACGTGATCGTGCCGGTGTTGGTCACCGCGCCGGTGTGGCCGCCCAGCGCCAGGATGCCGGTGACGTTGTTCACGTCCTGCGCCTGAATGGATCCGGAGTTGCTGACGGAGTTGTTGCTGTCGATGGTGATCGCCGGCCCGGAGGGGACGGTGAGCGTCCCGGTCTGGACGACGTTGTCGGGCGCGCCGGCGTTCGCCGTCGAGGTGGAGACCGGCTTGGAGCCGCCGCTGACGGTGGTGTCGGCCTGCGCCGGCCCGGCGCAGATCAGGGCCGCGAGCGCCGGGATCGACGCGCCGAGCCCGAGCGCCAGCCGGCGACCGCGCCCGCCGCCGCAATCCCGAGCCACGGCGTGGACGCCACCAAATGCAGACATACGATCATCCCCGAACCAACAGAGGCGATCGGTTGCGATCATAATGTGGTTCGGAAATGACTCTCCTTAAGGCCAAGGTTGCAGGCGCTGCGGTACTGTTACGAACGGGTTTCAGGCGGACATGATCTCCACCCGCGCGCTATTGGCAGTGGCGCTGCGGACAACATCCGGGCCTGTGCAGAAAACAACCCGCGGTAGATATTGCCCACCGCGCCGCGTTTCAATTTCGTGTCGGCCGGTGTCCGGAATGTTTCAAGCGTCATCAGACGATGACGGCTGGCAGTTACTTTGTCTGCAACGTGTCGTCAGACCGAATTTTCCCGCCTATTCACACAATTCCGGCGCGTACACCCCTCTTGCAAGTTGTGGTCTCGATGTGAGCGACAAATCTTCTGGCGCCTGCGTCGAAACATGCCCATCAGCTTTCGAGGCCACAATGCAAATCTCCGGTAATTCAGACGCTTACCAGGCGACCCAGGTGCAGCGCGCGCTCAGCATGCTGCTCCAGCAGTCCAGCGGCGACGCTGGGCAAACTCAGCCGGGCGGAACGGCCGGCCCGACGCCGGCTGCTCCCCTTCCGGCTGCGGGGCCCGGCGACCAGTTCGCCGCGGCGACGCTCAGCGGCCTGCTGTCGGTCCAGCAGCAGCCCCCGTCCTCGGCCGACATGGCCAGCAACCTCATGAGCCAGGCCGACGCCAACGGCGACGGCCAGCTCAGCGCGGACGAGATCAAGCAGGCGCTGGGCCAGAACAGCAGCAGCAGCGGTGATCTCACCTCGGCGATCTCGAAGCTCGACACCAATGGGGACGGTACGCTCAGCGCCGCCGAGCTCACCAGCGGGATCGACACCGCACGCAAGACCCACCACCACCATCACCAGGGCGCGGAGGCGTCTTCCGCCTCGGGCCAGGCCCAGGCGAGCACGACCGCCAGCGCGTCGGCGGCCTCCGCCGACGAGACCTCCGCCGCTCAGAGCTGAGCGACGCCCGGCGCCGCATGCCGCGGCGCCGGGATCGCCGAAAACAACTGCGAGGCTCGGCCGCCGGAAACCTCGGCGCCTTACGTGAAACTGTGGCGACCGCGAACTGCAACCGCCACAATCTGCGGCAAGGACATGACGCATGACGCCCGCCGCCAATGCGCTACCCATACGCCATATCCTCGTCGTCGACGACGACACCGCATTGCGGGAGCAGGTGACCGCCTATCTCGGCGAGCATGGCTTCGAGACGCACACCGCCGGCAGCGGCGCGGCCATGGACAATGTGCTCGCCGAGGCGCCCATCGACCTGGTGATCCTCGACGTGATGCTGCCCGGCGAGGGCGGCCTTTCGATCTGCCGGCGCCTTGCCGAGAGCGGCGGGCCGGCGATCGTCATGATGAGCGCCATGGGCGAGGAGGTGGACCGGGTGCTGGGTCTCGAGCTCGGCGCCGACGACTATCTGCCCAAGCCCTGCAGCCCGCGTGAGCTGCTGGCCCGCGTGCGCGCGGTGATGCGGCGGCTGGAGGAGGTGCGCAGCGGCGTGCCCCGGCGCAGCCGCATCTATCGCTTCCGCGGCTTCGAGGTGGACGTGCCGCGCCGCCAGGTGCGCGCGCCGAACGGCACCACCATCCTGCTCACCGCCGGCGAATTCGCGCTGCTCAACGTGTTCCTCGAACAGCCCCAGCGCGTGCTCTCCCGCGATCAGCTGCTGGAGCTGGCCCGGGGCGGGGAGGCCGACGTCTTCGACCGGGCGGTCGACGTCCAGATCAGCCGGCTGCGGCGAAAGCTCCACGCCTGCGTCGAGGAGGAGCTGATCCGCACCCTGCGCGGCGCCGGCTACATGTTCGACGTGAAGGTGACGCGGGCTTGATCCGGCGCTGGCCAGCGAACGGTCAGACGCACATCAGCCTGCAGCTGATCGCGCTCCTGATCGCCAGCCTGGTGGTGGCCCAGGTGATCAGCTTCGCCACCATGATGCTGACGCCGCCGCCGCGGCCGCCGGTCTACAGGATCGCGGACGTGGCCGCCGCCCTGCGCGGCGGTCCGCTGGCCCTGCGCTGGGGCCGGCCGCTGATCCGCAGCCGCGCCAGCGTCCTGCCGGACGAGCTGCGGGCGGCGCCGCCGGACCGGGAACACCTCGCCGGCCTTCTTGCCACCGAACTCGGCGTCGCGCTGGGTGCGGTGCGGCTGGTGGAGGCGCCGCCGCCGGCGGAATGGCGCCTCATCCGCTGGCTCAGGCCGCTGCGCGGACGCGAGGAGGGCGGCTGGCGGCCGGGCGCGGGCCAGCCCCGGCGCTTTCGTCCCGGCTGGGCCGACGGGGCCATCGTCGGCGGCTTCACCGCCGCGGCGCGCCAGGCGGACGGCGCCTGGATCGTCCTGCGCACGACGTCGGAGCCGTTCCCGACCGCGTGGCAGGTGCGCATCCTGCTGTGCCTGGCGGCGGGCCTGCTGATCGCCGCCCCGGCGGGCTATCTGTTCGCCCGCCGCATCACCGCGCCGCTGAAGCGCTTCACCGAGGCTGCCGAGGCCCTCGGCCGCGATCCGCACCGCCCGCTGATGACGCTCACCGGACCCGCCGAGATCGGCGCGGCCGCCCAGGCGTTCAACGACATGCAGGTCCGCCTGCGCCGCTACATCGACGACCGGACGGCCATGGTGGGGGCGATCTCGCACGATCTACGCACCCCGCTCGCGCGGATCCGGTTCAAGATCGAGTCCGCGCCGCCCCGGCTGCACGATTCAATCCTGCGCGACGTGGTGCAGATGGAGGAGATGATCGGCGCGGTCCTGGCCTTCATCCGCGACGAGGGCGCGCCGCGCACCCGCGAGCAGTTCGACCTGCTCTCGCTGCTGGAATGCGTCGTCGACGACGCGGCCATGGTCGGCGCCGACGCCCAGCTGGTGGAGGGCGAGCCGATCACCGTCCAGGGCGATCCCATCGGCCTGCGCCGGCTGTTCGGCAACCTGGTGGACAATGCGCTGAAGTACGGCGGCGAGGCGCGCGTGCGGCTGCGCGCCATCGGCGACCTGGTGGAGGTCGAGATCGCCGACCGCGGCGGCGGCCTCAGCGCGGAGGAGCTGACGCGGGTCTTCCAGCCCTTCTATCGCACCGACGCCTCGCGGAACCTCGATCAGGCGGGCGTCGGCCTTGGGCTCACCATCGCCCGCTCCACGGCCCGGGCGCACGGCGGCGAGGTGGTGCTGACCTCCGACGCCAACGGCGCCCGCGCCATCGTCACCCTGCCGCTGGCGACCCTCGGCTCGGCCTTGGGCGCGGCCTGAGCGGCGCGCTACTTCTCCCGCGCCGCCTCGGCCTCGGCCGCGCGCAGCACGCGCAGCACATTGCCGCTCCAGATCTTCTGGATGTCCTGCGGGCTATAGCCCTCCTGCAGCAGGCGCTGGGTGATCTTCCAGTCGTCGGACACGTCCTGCAGGCCGACCAGGCCGCCGCCGCCGTCCATGTCGAGGCCGACGCCGACGTGGCCGACGCCGGCCACGGCGATCGCGTGGTCGAGGTGCGCCATGAAGGTCTCGAAGGTCGCCTTGGGAACCGGGTACTTCGCCTCGATGGCCCGGCGCTGCGCGACAAAGGCCTTCATCGCGCCCGGGCGCAGGGGGCCGGCGGCCTCCATCTCCTTCTGCAGGGCGCCATAGGCCGCGTCCCGCTCGGGGTTCTTGGGGATGGCGATCATGTAGCTGTTGAAGGCCAGCACCTGCACCACCCCGCCCTTGGCCGCGAGCGCCTTGAGCCGCGCGTCGTCGATGTTGCGCGGGTGGTCGAAGACCGCCCGCAGGCCCGAGTGCGAGAGGATGATCGGCGCCTTGGAGAGCGCCAGCATCTGGTCGAACGCCTCGTCGGAGGCGTGGCTGGCGTCGAGCACGATCCCCAGCCGGTTGGCCTCGGCGACCAGTTCGCGGCCCTTGGGGCTGAGGCCGTGCCACACCGGCGCGTCGGTGGCGGAGTCGGCGAGGTTGTTGGTCTTGAAGTGCACCGGCCCCATCAGCCGCAGGCCCAGCGCATAGAAGGTCCTGATCAGGGTCAGGTCCGCCTCCACCGGCTGGCTGTTCTCCATGCTCATGAAGACCACGCGCTTTTTCTGCGCCGCGATGGCCGCGGCGTCGTCGGCCTTCAGCGCCAGCGTGAACTTGTCGCCGTGCCGGGCGACCATCTCGCGGATCTCCGTGGCTCGCACGACGGCGGCGTCGCGAGAGGCGGCGTCCCCCTCCGGCGTCAGCGGCTTGGCCGGGGTGA
The DNA here is from genome assembly GCA_028291285.1 of Phenylobacterium sp. The sequence continues at coordinate 8,347 of JAQGIJ010000010.1, forward strand.
AGACCGCGAAGAAGCCACCGTCCAGCCCGCCCTCGACCATCCGCGGATAGTCGACCTCGCTGGCGTCGGCCTCGGCCGAGTGGCGGTCCAGGATGTCCCAGCCCGGCTCGGCGAAGTGGGCCGGCGTGTCGAGGTGGGTGTCCAGCGTGAGCAGCCGCTCGTGGATCGCGCGCGCGTCCTTCGGC
>JAQGIJ010000043.1 GCA_028291285.1 Phenylobacterium sp.
CCGCGCACCGGCCCGCTCACCGTCGCCGTGATCCGGGCGAAGGGACACGAAAACGGAGTCTTCGCCCGCGGCAAGAGGCTGGTGCGCCTGAACGGCGGGGTCTGAGCTTCAGGCCGCCGGCTGCACCTCGACCACCTTGTAGGTCAGCGGCCGGCCGTCCTCGTCGGTGACCGTGACGTACTCGCCGACAGCGAAGCGGTGCTCGCCCAGCCTATGCACCGGCTCGTCGTCGGCGGTGTCCTCCTCGTCGTAGTCGAAGAACCAGCGCTGGCCGCGGCGGTTGAGCCGCCCGTCCATCGGATCCTCGTCCGGGGCGAAGCGGCGCACCGTGCAGTGGGACCGGGCCTTGGCGAACGCGCCCTCGTCGAGATGGCCGTCGTCGGTCAGAGGCGCGGTCAGGGTGTAGCCGCGATGGTCGTCGCCGCCGGCGAATTCCGTGCCAGGGTTGCGGGCAAGCCGCATGACGATCCGCGCCAGGGTCATGATCCACCTCTTTCAGAGCTAGTGTGACAAGAACAAGGATGGCCGCTCGGAGTTCAGTAGGGTCCGCGTGGTCCCCCCGAAGATGAACTCCTGCAGCCGCGGGTGGCCGAACGCGCCGGCCACCAGGATGTCCGCCTTGGCGGCGCTGGCCGCCTCCAGCAGGGCGCGCGCCACGTCGCCGGTCTCGGACAGCACCTGGAGCTCGGCGTCGACGCCGCGCTGGGCGCAGTAGGACTGCAGCCGGCGCGGGTCGAACTGGCGCGTGCTGGCCTTGGGCGCGGACGTGATCACCACCCTTTGCGCCTTCTCCAGCAGCGGCAGCGACAGCCTGGCGGCGCGCGAGGCCTCCTTGCCGCCGTCCCAGGCGACCATCACGCAGCCGTCGGCCTTCAGGCCCTCGCGGGCGATCAGCACCGGGCGCTGCTCGTCGGCCACCATCTGCTGGAAAGCCTCGGCGAGCGGGCCGCGGCCGCGGGCCGACTCGTTGGTGAAGACGATGACGTCGGAGAGCCGGCCCTCCGCCGACAGCCCGGCCCACACCGGCGTCTGCAGGGCCACGAAGCGGCCCTTGGCGTAGCCGCAGGCCTCCAGCGCCGCCCGCGCGCGGCGCTCGCCGATCGCGGCGGCCTCCTTCAGCGACTCCAGCGCGGTGGCCTGGACGCCGCCCATGAAGCCCTCGCCCATCCACGGCATGACGTCGGCGACGTCGGCCGGTGTGTAGACGCCGGTGACCTCCGCGCCGAACGGCTCGGCCAGGACCACCGCCGCCGCCAGCGCGGCTGCGTCCCGCTCCCCGCCCGAAAGCGGCGCCATGATGCGCGCCCAACTCATCGACTTGCCCCTTCTCTATCTTCGCCTTTGGACCTCATGCCTCGCACCTGCATTGATCTTTGACAGGCGATCCTCCAGACGACTTGACTGTGAAAGGAATGCGCGCGTGAGGAAAGGGCTGCGTCGAGGATCGAGCGCGCCTCGGGCGTGGCAGCGGATGCTGTCGGGCCGCCGGCTCGACCTCCTGGACCCCTCGCCGCTGGACATCGAGATCGACGACATCGCCCATGGCCTGGCGCGCGTCGCCCGCTGGAACGGCCAGACGCTCGGCGAGCACGCCTTCTCGGTCGCCCAGCATTCCGTCGTCGTCGAGGAGATCGTGGCGCACATCCAGCCGGACATCGAGCCGCGCTGGCGCCTCGCCGCCCTGCTGCACGACGCCTCGGAATATGTGATCGGCGACATGATCTCGCCCTTCAAGGCCGCGCTCGGCATGGACTACCGCAGCTTCGAGGACCGGCTGGAGAGCGCGATCCACATCCGCTTCGGCCTGCCGGCGAAGGCGCCCGGGCCGGTCAAGACGCTGATCAAGCAGGCCGACCACGCCTGCGCCTTCTTCGAGGCGACCCAGCTGGCGGGCTTCGAGCACGCCGAGGCGCTGGAGCTGTTCGACCCCCCGCCCGCCGGCTACAGCCTGGCGATCGAGCCCTGGCCGGCGGCGCTCGCCCAGGCGCGCTACGTCCAGCGCTTCCACGTGCTGTCGGAGGCCGCCGGCTATTCCCCCGTCCCGGCCGCCTTCGAGACGGAGTAGCCGGTGCCCCAGTCGGTGGTCATCGGGCTTTCGGCGGTGGTCATGGCGATCCGCGACGGCGAGGCCGTGGTGCTGACCGTGCGACCTCGCGGCCAGGACCAGCAGGGCCTGCCGTTCGGTCCCTTCGACCCGGCCGGGCACCGCACCTTCGAGCTGGCGCTGCGGGCCTTCGTGACCGAGCAGACCGGCTTCGACCTCGGCTACGTCGAGCAGCTCTACACCTTCGGCGACAAGGGCCGCGACGCGCCGCTGGCGGACATGGGCCCCTCCGGAGGGACGTCGGGCGGCGCCGCCCCGGGCGGCGGATCGGGCGGCAATGGGGCCGGCCGGGTGATCTCGGTCGGCTATCTGGCGCTCGCGCCGGCCGCCCTGGAGAGCCACACGCCGGATTCCGACTGGCAGCCGTGGTCGCGCTTCTTCCCCTGGGAGGACTGGCGCGAGGGCCGGCCCGCCGCGCTCACCGTCATCGAGGAGGCGCTGCGGCGCTGGGCCGACGGCGGCCCCCAGCGGTTGGCGCGGGTGCGCCTGCTGTTCGCCCTCGACGGCGCCCCCTGGAACGAGGAGCGGGTGCTGGAGCGCTACGAGCTGCTCTACGAGGCGGGCCTTGCGCCGGAGGC
>JAQGIJ010000081.1 GCA_028291285.1 Phenylobacterium sp.
CTTCTGCGGACGCCCACGCCCTGGCCCCGTTGAATTCACCCGCCCTGCATCATTGCTTGGCGCCGCGCAGTTCGGCGGCGGGCCTCACTCCCCTGAGGTCCGTCTGGGTCCGCCGGCGTAAGACGCAGGAGGGGCAGTAGACATGACTCACGCTTTCAGTGGGTTCGCGGCCGTGCGCGCCGCGGACATCAGCCGCGTTCGCCGAAAAAACGGCCTGCTCGGCGGCATCGCGTTCGGCGCCCTGGCGCTGACGAGCGCCGCCGCCGTGGCGGCCCCGCCGCCGGAACAGGTGGAGGAGGTCATCGTCACCGGCACGCGCCAGGCGCGCACCGTGACCACCAGCCTGGCCCCGATCGACGTGCTCTCCGCCAGCGCAATGCAGAAGACCGGCAAGCTCTCCACGCGCGACATGATCGCCACCCTGGTGCCCTCGGCCAACGTCTCGAGCTCGGGCGCCGGCGCCAGCTTCGCCTTCAAGACCATCTCGCTGCGCGGCCTTTCCGGCGACCAGGTTCTGGTGCTGGTGAACGGCAAGCGGCGGCACAACACCGCGGTGCTGTTCGTCAACGGCACCACCCAGAATGGCCAGTCGCCGCCCGACCTCGACCTGATCCCGCAGTCGTCGATCGAGCACATTGAGGTGCTGCGCGACGGCGCCTCTGCGCAGTACGGCTCGGACGCGCTCGCCGGCGTGGTCAACATCATCCTGAAGAGCGGGTCGGAAGGCGGCTCGGCCATGTTGATGGGCGGCCAGACCGCCGCGAAGGATGGCAGGACGGGGCAGGTCGCCCTGAACAAGGGGCTGAAGCTCGGCGAGAACGGCTACCTCAACCTGACCTTCGACGCCCGCAGCGTCGGGCGCACCGACCGCGGCGCGATCACGCCGAACTTGACCCAGCTCTACTTCCCGGTGAACGGGGCCCCGGATCCGCGCGAAGCCACCGCCGACCGCCACACCAGCCACCCCGGCCAGCCGCAGGTGGAGCTGTACTCCTTCGACTACAACGCCGGCTACAACGTCACGCCGGATATCAAGCTCTATTCGTTCGGGACGATCAACAGCCGTAACTCCGTCGCCTATCTGACCTATCGCAACCCCAACTCGCTGAACAACAACACGGCCGTCTACCCGGACGGCTACACGCCCCGGCTGAAGCTCGCCGACCGGGACTACCAGTTCGCCTTCGGCGCCAAGGGCGCGGGGATCTACGGCTTCGACTGGGACGTCTCGACCACCTTCAGCCGCGACAACGTCTCCTACCTCGAAAGCTCGCTGAACGCCTCGCTGGGGCCGGCGAGCCCGAGCAGCTTCTTCCTCGGCAAGCTGCGGTTCAAGGAGTGGACGACGAACCTCGACTTCACCCGCGAGGTGGAGGACGGGCTGGCCAAGCCGCTGCTGGTCGCCTTCGGGGCCGAATACCGCAACGACCAGTTCATGATCCTGCCCGGCCAGCCGGAGAGCTACGTCAACGGCGGCTACCGGGCGCCGGCCGGAACGCCGCTGGCGGGCCAGGTCACGACGGCCGGCTCGCAAGGCGTCACCGGCTTCCCGCCCTTCGCCGCCGGCGACTTCTCGCGCAACAACAAGAGCGCCTACATCGACCTCGAGCAGACGGTGACCTCGATGCTCGATGTCTCGGCGGCCGCCCGCTACGAGGACTATTCCGACTTCGGCACGGCGACCACGGCGAAGTTTTCCGGGCGGTTCGAACCGATCCACGGCTATGCGATCCGCGGCACCATCTCCTCCGGCTTCCGCGCGCCTTCGCTGCAGCAGGAGCACTACGCCTCGTCGAGCACCATCGGCGTGCGCTTCCCCGCCGGGACCATCCTCTTCCCGGTGCAGCTGCTGCCGCCGGACAACCCCGCGGCCATCGCGCTGGGCGCCAAACCGCTGCGTCCGGAGAAGTCGACCAACTATTCGGTGGGCTTCGTCGCCCGGCCGATGCCGGGCCTCAACCTGACGCTCGACCTCTACCAGATCGACATCAAGAACCGGATCCTGCAGAGCGCCACGCTGGGGCCCAACACGGCGGTCAGCGCCGCCCTGGCCAGCGTCGGCCTGGATCCGAACCAGGCGGTCTTCTACTACTCCAACGCCGCCGACACCCGAACCCGGGGGATCGACTTCGTCGCCGACTACCTTACCGACTTCGACGACTATGGCGCGGTCACCTGGACGTTCTCGGCCAACTACACCCAGAACAAGTTCACCCGCATCCAGGCGCCGCCGGCGAACCTGGCGGCCGCGGGACTGGTGCTGATCGACCGGGTGCGCATCGGCGACTTCACCGTGGGCCAGCCCCAGGACAAGGAGATCATCTCGGCGCTCTACAGCCGCGGGCCGTTCCAGGCGAACGTCCGGGTCACCAGCTACGGCAAGGTGACCCAGCGCGCGGCGCTGGCGGTCAACGACGAGACCATCTCGCGCCACCAGATCGTCGACCTGGACCTGGCGCTGGAGGTGACCAAGAACCTGCGGGCCTCGGTGGGCGCGAACAACCTGTTCGACGTCTATCCCGACGTGCTGAAGGTCGCCAACCGCGGCAGCCCGCCCTTCTCCTACTACAACCAGTACTCGCCCTGGGGCATCAGCGGCGGCTTCTACTACGCCAAGCTCGAGTGGAATTTCTGACCATGGCCCGCGCGCGTAAGGGCGGCGTCGACCGCCGTCGGCTGTTCACCCTCACCGGAGCCGGCGTCGCCGCCTCCGCCCTTCCGCTCGCGGAGGCTCGCGGCCAGGCGCCGGGATCCGCGCCGCTCGTCACCATCACCGAGGGGACCAACATCGCGGTGGTCCCCTCGCCGGACGGCCGCACGCTCGCCTTCGACCTCTTCGGCGTGGTCTGGACGATCCCGGTCACGGGCGGCGCCGCACGGCGGCTGACCGACGACTTTGCCGACGCCGCGCAGCCCGACTGGACGCCGGACGGCCGGCGGCTGGTGTTCCAGTCCTATCGCGACGGCGCGTTCCAGATCTGGAGCGTGGGCGCCGACGGGAGCGGGCTGGCGCAGCACACCCGCGGCCCCTTCGACTGCCGCGAGCCCCGGGTCTCGCCGGACGGCCGCAAGGTGGCCTTCTCCTCCGACCGCGGCGGCGACTACGCCATCTATCTGCTGGACCGGGCGAGCGGCCGGATCGATCTCTTCGCCAAGAGCTCGGGCCAGGCCTGCGAGCCCGCCTGGTCGCCGGACGGCCAGCGCCTCGCCTTCGCCGTCGACCGCGAGCGGATCGAGGTCGTCGACCTCGCAGGGGTCCGCACGCCGGGGCCGAAGGTCACCGCCTCGGCCGACCGCTTCAATCCGACGGAGCTGCACAGCCCGGCCTTCACCCCCGACGGCCGCGGCCTCGTCTACTGGGTGCTGGAGAACGGCGATGTGCAGCTGCGCGCCGCCGCCGGGCCGCTGGTGACGGGCGAGGACGTGTTTCCGTTCCGCGCCGTCTGGCTGAAGGGCGGCGATCTCCTCTACACCGCCGACGGCAAGATCCGCCGGCGGACCGCGGCCGGGGTGCGGGAGATCCCCTTCTCCGTCGCCGTGCCGGTGCAGCGCGCGACCTACCGCAAGAAGCCGCGGGACTTCGCCAGCCCCGGGCCGCGGCCGGTGGTGGGGGTGGGCAGCCCGGCGCTCTCCCCGGACGGGCGCCACGCGGTGTTCCGCGCGCTGAACGGGCTGTGGCTGACCGAGCTCGGGGCTAAGCCCAAGCTGCTGGTGCGCGACGGCTACTGGGTCTGCGATCCGGCCTGGTCGCCGGACGGCCGGACGCTCGCCTATTCCACGGACCGCCGCGGCAAGCTCGACATCTGGCTGCGCGACATGGCGAGCGGCGCCGAGCGCCAGCTGACCCACCACAAGGACGCGGCCCTCTCGTCGGCCTGGTCGAAGGATGGCCGGCAGATCGCCTTCCTCGACCAGAACGGCTCGCTGCACACGGTCGACGTGGGCTCCGGAGCGGTTCGGCAGGTGTTCGGGGCGATCTGGGAGCCCGGCAAGCCCAGCTGGAGCCTCGATGGCAAGACCATCGCGCTCGCCGCCTTCAAGCCCTACTCGGCGCGCTTCCGCGAGGGCCTGAGCGAGATCCTGACCGTCGACGTGGCGAGCGGCCAGGCGACCTATCAGCCGATCTTCCCGCAGAAGTCCCTGGGCACCCGCGGCGACGACGGCCCGGTCTGGTCGCCCGACGGGACGCGGATGGCCATGGTCTTCGCCAGCCGCCTCTGGACCGTGCCGGTGGAGGCCAGCGGCCGCTTCGCCGGCGAGCCCAAGGCGCTGAACGAGGAGGTCACCGACGCGCCGACCTGGAGCGGCGACTCCTCCAAGCTGCTCTACCTCAGCAACGGCGAGTTCCGGCTGGTCGACGCCGCCGGCGGGCCGCCGCGCCGCCTCCCCGTCAACCTCACCTGGGCCGCCGCCAGGCCCGCGGGCCGGCTGGTGATCAAGGCCGGCCGGCTCTGGGACGGGCAGTCGCCGCAGCTGCGGCGCGACGTGGACGTGATCGTCGAGGGCGACCGGATCGCCGCCGTGGTCCCCGCCGGTGGGCCCATGCCCGGCGACGCCAAGGTGATCGAGGCCAAGGACGCCACGGTCATGCCCGGCCTGGTGGAGATGCACGCTCACCGGCAGATGCAGGGCTATGGCTACGGCGACCGGGAGGGGCGGCTGTGGCTGTCGCTCGGCGTCACCACCACCCGCTCGCCGGGCTCGCCGGCCTACCACATGGTCGAGGACCGCGAGGCGATCGACTCCGGGGCGCGCACCGGGCCGCGCTACTTCGCCACCGGCGAGGCGATCGACGGCTCGCGGATCTTCTACAACTTCATGCGACCCGTGACCGAGCCCGGCCAACTGGACCTCGAGCTCTCCCGCGCCGAGGCGCTCTCCTATGACCTGATCAAGACCTACGTCCGGCTGCCCCTGCAGGACCAGAAGCTGGTGGCCGCCTGGGCCCACGATCGCGGCCTGCACGTCACCTCCCACTACGCCGATCCGGCGCTGGCCTTCGGCCTCGATGGCATGGAGCACATCGGCGCCACCAGCCGGACCGGCTATTCGCGCTCGGTGAGCGCCACGGGCGCCAGCTACCAGGACATCGCCGCCCTCTTCATCGCCTCCGGCGCCAGGCGGACCCCCACCCTGTTCCAGGCCTCGGCCCTCTACGCCACCGACCGCTCGCTGGTGGACGATCCGCGGATCAAGGCGCTCTACCCGCCCTGGGAGCACGCCAAGCTGACCCAGCGCGCCGACCAGGCGGCCCGCAGCGACATGAGCGCGGCGCTCGCCGCGCTCGAGCGCAACGTGGCGCACCTGAAGGTGATCCTGCAGGGCGGCGGGCGGGTGGTGACGGGGACCGACTCGCCGATCGACTTCAACGCCGTCAGCCTGCACATGAACCTGCGCGGCATGGTCCGCTACGGCCTCACCCCCTACGAGGCCCTGACCACCGCGACGCGGTTTCCGGGCGAATATCTGCAGCAGCCGATCGGCGTCGTTGCGCCCGGCATGCTGGCGGACCTGGTGGTGGTGGACGGCGACCCCCTGACCCGGATCGAGGACGCCGCGGCCGTGCGCCTGACCATCAAGGGCGGCGAGGTCTTCGACATCCCGACGCTGACCGCGCCCTTCGCCAACGTCGTGGCGCAGGCGGCGCAGCCGGTGCAGCGCGTGTTCGCCGCCGCCCCCAGCCACTGGTGGCACGGCGAGGACTACGTCGAGGAGAGCCGCTCGGCCTGCTGCGTCGACGGGCGCTGCCGGTCCTGGCCGAAGTTCGGCGCTCGGGTCTAGCGGGCCGCGCCGGCGGTCGCCTGCAGCAGGAACCTTGCGCAGTCGTCGAGCACCGGCAGCCAGAGGCTGAGCGGCCAGGCGAGCGCCAGGACCAGCTCGCCGTGGCCGGCGCTGCGGTAGTAGCGGTTCTCGACCCGCACGCCGGCGGCGCTCAGCCGCTCGGCCAGGCGCCTGCTGTTGCCCGGCAGCACGGTGCGGTCCTTGCGCCCGTGGGCCAGGAAGGCCGGCGGCGCATGCGGACCGGCGTAGCGGATCGGCTGGGTCGAGGGCGGGTCCGCCACATGGCCAAAGGTCCGCAGGCCCGGCCCGGGGCTCAGCGGCAGGAAGTCGTAGGGGCCCGCCAGCCCGGCCCAGGCGGCCACGGGGTGCGCGGCGCCGGCCTCGCCCAGCCAGCGGCGGTCGAGCGCCAGCATGGCGGCATTGTAGGCGCCCGCCGAATGGCCGGCGAGCACGACCCTGGCCGGATCGCCGCCGAACTCGCCGGCGTGGGCCTGGATCCAGGCGACGGCCAGCGCGCAGTCCTGCAGGAAGCCGGGATAGGCCGCCTCGCCGGTGACGCGATAGTCCGCCACCACGCTGACGAAGCCCCTGGCGGCGAACGCCCGGCCGGCGAAGCCGTAGTCGCGCCGGTCCCCCACCTCCCAGCCGCCGCCGTAGAAGAAGACCACGACCGGCCGCGGCCCCTCCGGGACGCCATGGGCGTAGACGTCGAGCCGGTGGCGCGCGAGCGGGCCATAGCTCACGTCGGCGGCGAGCCGGCGCACCGCCGGCGGTCGCGGCGCCAGCGCGCTGAAGGCGGCGAGCGGCCTCACCCGCCGCAACATGTCTCAGGCCTCATGCGAAGAACCTACGCCCCGACCATGACCAGCATGCGTCGGTTCGCGCCCGGCCGGAAGGCGCCCGAGCCGACGCCTGCCCCACGACCTTCCGTAGTGCCGTCGAAAATCACATAAATCCGCCGCAGCCCGGCGCCGTCCGCGGTCTGGACAGGGCCGCCGTTCGGGTCCTAGCTCGCGGCCATGACGAGCTTCCAAGAGCGCATCCGCAAGACCCTGACCCTGGAGCCCGAGGCGCCGGCGATCGAATACCACGGCCGCTGGACGAGCTGGGGCGAGCTCGCCGCCATCGTCGAGGGCGTCGACAAGGCGCTGGCGAGCGCCGGCCTGCCGCCGAACGGCGCGGCGGGGATCATCCTGCGCAACACCCCGCAGGTGGCCGGGGCCCTGCTCTCGATCATCGCCAGCGACCGCTGCCTGGTGACGCTCAATCCCTTCTATCCGGACGCCAGCCTCGCCGACGACGTCCGCAAGCTGCGGCCGGCGGCGGTGATCGCCGGGGCGCAGGACTGGGAGCGCGAGGCGCTGAGGGCTGCGGCGCGCGAGGTCGGCGCGGCGGGCGTCGTGCTGACCGGCGAGCTCGCCGAGCCCGTGCGGCTGGTCGAAGGGCTGGAGCGGGTCGGCCCCGGCGAGCACTTCACCCCCGACGCGGACGTGGGCGTCTACATGCTGACCTCCGGGACGACGGGACCGCCCAAGCGCATCCCGCTCACCCGCTCGCGCATCCTGAAGACGCTGGAGGGCGCCGCCCAGCAGTTCGAGAAGAACCGCACGCTCGGCGACGAGCCGGTGCTGCGCAAGGCCGTGATGATCCACCAGAACTCGCTGGCGCACATCGCCGGCCTCTGGGGGCTGATCAACGGGGTGATGGGCGGCTTCCGCATCTGCATGCTCGACAAGTTCAACGTCGAGGAGTTCCGCCGGGCCATCGCCACGCACAAACCGAAGATCGCCAATGTGCCGCCGAGCGGCATCCGCATGCTGCTGGAGAGCGACGTCCGCAAGGAGGAGCTGGCCAGCCTGGTCGCGCTGCGCTCCGGCACCGCCCCGCTCGACGCCGACACCATCGATGCGATCATGGCGCGCTGGGACCTGCCGGTGCTGACCGGCTACGGTTCGACCGAGTTCACCGGCGTGGCCGGCTGGCAGATCGACGACTTCCGCAAGAACTGGACCGCCAAGCGCGGCGCGACGGGCAGGCTCAGCCCGCTCTACGAAGCCCGGGTGCGCGACGTCGAGACCGACGAGGTCCTGCCGCCGGGCAAGGAGGGCATCCTGGAGCTGCGGGGCGACCACGTCTGGGACGGCCAGTGGGTGCGCACCACCGACCGGGCGATCCTCGACGCCGACGGCTACCTGTGGATCCTCGGGCGGCAGGACAACGCCATCAACCGCGGCGGCTTCAAGGTGCACGGCGAGGAGGTCTCCGACACCCTCAACAAGCATCCGGCGGTGCGCGAGAGCTGTGTCGTCGGCATTCCCGACAAGCGTCTGGGCGAAGTCCCGGTCGCGGCCGTGGTGCTGAAGGCGGGCGAGACGCTCAGTGAGGAGGCGCTGCGCGCCTGGGCCCGCGAGCGGCTGCTGCCCTACCAGGTGCCGGCGGCCTTCCGCTTCGTCGACGACCTGCCCAGGACCGCCTCGGAAAAGCCCATGCTGCCGGCGATCCGCGCCCTGTTCGAGACCACGCCCGCCTGAGGCTTGCGCCCGGCGCCGCCGGGCGCCACCTGCGCACCCATGTCGCTGACTGGCCGCCTGCTGCACGCCGCCCTGCCGCTGATCAGGTTGCGCAGCCAGTTGCGCGGGATCTCGCTCGGCGTGCGGGCGACGGTGTTCGACGAGGCCGGCCGGCTGCTGCTGGTCCGCCACAGCTACCTGCCGGGCTGGCATCTGCCGGGCGGCGGGGTCGAGTTCGGCGAGACCGCCGCCGAGGCGGTCCGCCGCGAGCTCGTCGAGGAGGGCGGCGTGCGGCTGCTGGAGCCGCCGGTCCTGCGCGGGCTGTTCCGCAATCCGGAATGGACGGCCGGCGACCACGTCGCCTTCTTCGACACCGGGGGCTGGACGGCCGCGCCGAGCCGGCCGGGCTTCGAGATCGAGGCGGCCGAGTTCTTCCCGCCGGGCGCCTTGCCCCCCGGCGCCCATGCCTCCGTCCTGCGGCGGCTGGCCGAGCGCGAGGGCGCGGCGATCTCGGCGACATGGTAGGCGCCGCTGGTGCGCGGGCCGGCGAGCGCCCATCTATGGCGCGTCGCGCGGGGCGATCTCGCCTCAGCGCACGTTCGAGGACCAAGACCATGAGTTCATCGCGATCCCGGCTCGCCGCCATGATGGCGGGCGCGATTGCGCTGTCGCTGACGCTGGGCGCGCCGGCCGACGCCCGCCGTGGCGGAAGCTTTGGCAGCCGTGGCGCGC
>JAQGIJ010000130.1 GCA_028291285.1 Phenylobacterium sp.
ACGGCCCGGGAATGGCGCCGGCGGTTCCTCGCCGATCCCGAGATCCCGGCGCTCTACGACGAGCGGTTCCGCCGGATGTGGGAGTTCTACCTGGCGGGCGCCGAGCTCGGCTTCCGCTACGGCACCCACATGGTCATGCAGATCCAGCTCGCGAAGCGGCTCGAGACCCTGCCGGTCACCCGAGATTACCTGGCGAACGCCCGAGCGGGCGGCGCCCCGAGGCCTGTCGATGCGATCGACTAAGCGCCTGTCAGAAGAGAACGTCGCCTCGCCTGTCAGAAGATTAGTCTTGCCAGACGCCTTCAGCGCAGCGAAAGCCGAATGAGGGGAGTTGGGGGACCTGTCGCATGACCCGTGTCGGCCTTTATCCGGGGACGTTCGATCCGATCCACAACGGGCACACCGACATCATCGGGCGCGCCGTCAAGCTGGTCGACCGCCTGGTGCTGGGGGTGGCGATCAACGCCGGCAAGGGGCCGCTGTTCTCGCTGGAGGAGCGCGTGGCCATCGTCGAGGAAGCCGTGGCGCCGCTGCGCAGCCTGGCCGAGGTGGTGGTCCAGCCGTTCGAGGGGCTCACCATGCACTTCGCCCGCGAGGTGGGGGCCGGTTTCATCGTCCGCGGCCTGCGCGCCGTCGCCGACTTCGAGTTCGAGTTCCAGATGACCGCCATGAACCAGCAGCTCGACCGCGAGATCGAGACGGTCTTCTTCATGGCCGACCCGCGCCACCAGGCGATCGCCTCCAAGCTGGTGAAGGAGATCGCCCTCCTGGGCGGCGAGGTCGGCAAGTTCGTCAGCCCCAGCGTCGCCTCGCGCCTGCTGCAGAAGGTCGGCCGCGCCTAGCGGCAGCGTTTTTTCCCGACGGCCGGGCTGGCCCCCGAGGCCGAGCGTCGATACGAGTACGCCGCATGAAATCCGCCCTCACGGCGAGCGCCCTCGCCGGGCTCGCCTTTTTCAGCCTCGCCGCGCCATCGGGCGCCGCCCGCGCCGCCAAGGCCGCGCCGGCGGCAGCCGCGCCCGCCCAGCCGGGACCCGCCGACTGGCGCACGCCCGATCCCAACGACGTGCTCGTCATCGACACCAACAAGGGACGCATCCTGGTTGAGTTGGTCCCGGAGGTCGCGCCCCAGTTCGTGGCCCGCGTGCGCGAACTGGCGCACCAGCATTTCTACGACGGCCAGACCTTCTTCCGCGTGATCGACGACTTCATGGACCAGACCGGCGATCCGAAGAACGACGGGACCAGCGGCTCGTCGCAGCCGGACGTGCCGGCGGAATTCAGCTTCCGCCGCGGCGCCGACACCCCCTTCGCGCTGGCCGTCGACCATACGGTGGACGAGGTCGGCTTCCTGAAGTCGCTGCCGGTGGCGAGCCAGAGCATGATGCTCGCGCCGATGACCAAGGACGGCATGGTGCAGGCCTGGGCGCTCTACTGCCCGGGCGTCGCCGGCGCGGCGCGCGCCGGCGATCCCAACTCGGCCAACAGCCAGTTCTTTCTGATGCGCGCGCACCGGGCGACGCTGGAGAAGCGCTACGCCGGCTTCGGCCGGGTGATCGCCGGCCAGGAGGTGGTCAATGCGATCAAGACCGGCGAGCCCGTGCCTGAGCCGCAGGACCGGATGGAACGCGTGCGCCTGCTCGCCGATTTGCCGCCGGCGGAGCGCCCGAAGGTCCGGGTGATCGACCCGGCCGGCGCCTGGTTCAAAGCCGCGGTCGCCCGTCAGGTGGCCGCCAGAGGGGCCGAGTTCTCGGCCTGCGACGTCGAAATCCCCGCAGAGGTGAAATGAAAATGGCCCAAGATCCCGAGAACTTCCTGATCCTGACGCTCGAGGCCGGGCCGGTGGTGATCAAGCTGCGCCCCGACGTGGCCCCCAACCACGTGGCGCGCATCAAGGAGCTGGCCCGCGAGGGCTTCTATGACGGCGTGGTCTTCCACCGGGTGATCCCCGGCTTCATGGCCCAGGGCGGCGACCCGACCGGCACGGGCTCGGGTGGCTCCTCGAAGCCGAACCTGAACGCCGAGTTCAGCGACGTGCACCACGACCGCGGCGTCTGCTCCATGGCCCGCACCAACAATCCGAACACGGCCAACAGCCAGTTCTTCATCTGCTTCGACGACGCCGGCTTCCTTGACCGCCAGTACACGGTCTGGGGTGAGGTGGTCTCCGGCATGGAGCACGTCGACGCCCTGCCGAAGGGCGAGCCGCCGCGCAGCCCGGGCAAGATCGTCAGCATGAAGGTCGCCGCCGACGTAGAGAACGCGGCCGACGTCCTGCCTTAGGGACTGGCGCGGAGCATGGCGCCGCGGCTGAAGGTCTTCGTCACCTCCGACGGGCTGACGGACTACGTCGTGGCGACCAGCTCCAAGGCCAAGGCGCTCGCCGCCTGGGGCATCCGCCAGGACGTCTTCAAGGAAGGCCTGGCGCGGGAGACCGACGATCCCACTCTGGTGGCGGCGGCGACCGCCCGGCCCGGCGAGGTGCTGCGCCGACCGGCCGGCACCCGCGACGAGCTCGCCAGGCTGAAACCTGCGAAGCCGCCGTCAAAGCCCGCCGGCCCGTCGAAAGCGGCGCTGAAGAAGGTCGCGGACCTGGAGAAGCAGCTCGCCGCGCTCGAAGCCGCGCACGAGCAGGCGAAGGCGAAGCTCGAGCGCGACCGGGCGGAGCTGCAGCGCCGGGCCGAGGCGCTCGAAGCCGATCACGCGGCCCGGCGCGGGAAGCTCGAGGCCGCGCTCAGCGCGGCGCGACAGGCGCCAGGGTGACCACCACCGGATAATGGTCCGAGCTCAGCCTGGGCCCGCGCCGCACGCTGACGGTGGCCCAGCCCGGGCCGGCGTAGACGTGGTCGATGGGCAGGAAGGGCAGGCCGAACCAGCGCAGCCGCCCGTACTGCCGCGCCGGCCACGATGGTAGGGCGCGTTCCCGGCGGGGGATGCCGAAGACCTGGTCCCAGTCCCGGCGCGAGAACGACCAGGGCGTGGAGTTGAAGTCGCCGGCGACGATCAGCCGCTCGCGCGACGAGGCGGCGATCAGCTTCGCCAGGCGCTCCTCCTGGAACGGCTGGTCGGCGTCCGTCGGCCAGGCGTTGTGCAGGCCGATGACCTCGAAGGGGCCGTGCGCGTCGGCGAACACCGCGCGGGTCAGAGGGACGACGTGCTCGGCGCCCTTCCGGCCGTGCGCAGGGCCCGCCTGCAAGGCCGGCGTGCGCGACAGCATCAGCACCTCGCACCGCGGACAGGCCACCGACCAGCCGCCGTCGGCGTTGAGCGCGCGGGTGAAGGCGGGCGAATTCTCCTCCACGACGACGATGTCCGGCCGCTCGGCGTCGAGCCAGCGCAGCACGGCCTCCGGGTCGGGATTGTGGTGCCAGACGTTGAACTGCACGATCTTCAGCTGACCGGGCGCGTCGGCGGGCGCGTGCGGACCCGTCGAGCGCAGGAACTCCGGAACCACCAGCGATCCGGCCGCCAGCAGGCCCACGATGCTGGCTGCGGCGACGATCCCGCGCAGCCAGCCGCGGAACAGGAAGCTCGCCATCAGCGCCGCGGTCGCGCCCAGCAACCAGAGCGGGGCGAACTGGGCCAGCACGTCCCACTTCTGGCTGACCCGGCCCCACTGCGCGGCCACCGCGGCGAACGCCGACAGCCCGGCGACCAGGGCCACCGGCGGCCAGAGCAGGGCGTCGAGGGCGAGTCGCAGGGCGCGCATCGCATGGCTCTAGCATGGCCGGCGCTTGACGCGACCCGCGCTGCATGGCCTCAGGCGCGGGCCCATGCAGCTTGCCCATTTCGACTTCCATCTGCCCGACGACCGCATCGCGCTCCGGCCGGTGAACCCGCGCGACGCCGCGCGCCTGCTGCTGGTCGAGCCGGGGGCGCCGCTGCGCGACCTGACGGTGCGCGACCTGCCCGGGCTGCTGCGCGCCGGCGACGTCCTGGTGCTGAACGACACCAAGGTGATCCCGGCGCGGCTGAAGGGCGTGCGCTTCCGTGAGGACAGCCAGCTGCGGGTGGAGGCGACCCTGCACCGGCGGCTCTCCGGCCATGTCTGGACGGCCTTCATGCGCCCGGGCAAGCGGCTCGCGCCCGGCGACCGGGTGTCCTTCGGCGAGAGCGGCGATCGCGCCTGCCTGCTGGGGCGGCTGGACGCCACCGTGCAGGCCAAGGGCGAGGGGGGCGAGGTGACGCTGGCCTTCGACCTGACGGGCGCGGACCTGGACGCGGCCATCGCCGAGCGCGGGGCCATGCCGCTGCCGCCCTACATCGCCGCCAAGCGACCTGAGGACGCGCAGGACCGCGCCGACTACCAGACCGTCTACGCCCAGGAGGACGGCTCGGTGGCCGCGCCGACCGCCGGCCTGCATTTCACGCCCGAGCTCTTCGAGCGCCTGGCGCAAGCCGGGGTGGAGACCGCCTTCGTCACCCTGCACGTGGGCGCGGGCACCTTCCTGCCGGTGAAGGTCGACGAGCTCTCCGAGCACCGGATGCATCCCGAGTGGGGCGAGGTGGACCCCGCCACCGCCGAGCGCCTGAACGGCGTGCGGGCCGGCGGCGGCCGGATCGTCTGCGTCGGCACCACCTCGCTGCGGCTGCTGGAGTCCGCCACCGGCGAGGACGGCGTCGTGCGCCCGTTCGTCGGCGAGACCGCCATCTTCATCACGCCCGGCTACCGCTTCCGCGCCGCCGACGGGCTGATGACCAACTTCCACCTGCCGAAGTCGACGCTATTCATGCTGGTCTGCGCCTTCGCCGGCGTTCAGACCATGCGCGAGGCCTACCGCCACGCCATCGACACCGGCTACCGGTTCTATTCCTACGGCGACGCGAGCCTGCTCTGGCGGGCGGACCGCTGATGGCCGCCTTCCCGTTCACTATCGAGGCCACCGACGGAGCGGCGCGGACCGGCGTGCTCGCCACGCCGCGCGGCGAGATCCGCACCCCGGCCTTCATGCCGGTCGGCACGGCCGGCACGGTCAAGGCGCTGACCGTCGACCAGGTGGCGCAGACCGGCGCTGACATCATCCTGGGCAACACCTACCACCTGATGCTGCGGCCCACGGCCGAGCGGGTGGCGCGGCTGGGCGGGCTGCACCGCTTCATGCGCTGGGAGAGGCCGATCCTCACCGACAGCGGCGGCTTCCAGGTGATGTCGCTCTCGAACATCGCCAAGGTCACCGAGGAGGCGGTGACCTTCCAGAGCCATCTCGACGGCTCGCGCCACGCGCTCTCGCCGGAGCGCTCGATGGAGATCCAGGCCGACCTGCTGGGGGCCGACATCGTCATGCAGCTGGACGAGCTGGTCGCCCTGCCGGCGGAAGACGACCGCGCCGCCGAGGCCATGCGCCGCTCGGCCCGCTGGGGCGCGCGCTGCCGGGCGTACTTCGGAGAACGCGAGGGCCAGGCGCTGTTCGGCATCCAGCAGGGCGGGCTCTCCGAGGCGCTGCGGCGCGAGTCCGCCGAGCGGCTGAGGGAGATCGGCTTCGACGGCTACGCGCTGGGGGGACTGGCGGTGGGCGAGGGCCATGACGCCATGGTCGAGGTGCTGGACTTCGCGCCCGCCATGCTGCCGGCCGAGCGGCCGCGCTACCTGATGGGCGTCGGCAAGCCCATCGACATCGTCGAGGCGGTGTTCCGCGGGGTCGACATGTTCGACTGCGTGCTGCCCACCCGCTCGGGCCGGCACGGCCAGGCCTGGACCTGGGAAGGCCCGGTCAACCTGAAGAACGCGCGTTTTGCAGAAGATGACAGCGCGCTCGATCCGGAGAGCGACGTGCCGGCCAGCCGGGACTATTCCAAGGCCTATCTGCACCACCTGGTGCGCGCCGAGGAGATCCTGGGCCGGGTGCTGCTCTCCTGGCACAACCTGGCCTTCTTCCAGCGCCTGATGGGCGAGATGCGCGCGGCGATCGCGCAGGGGCGGCTGGCGGCGTTCCGCGACGATGTCCGGTCGCGTCAGCGGATCGGGTAGCGCGGCTTCATCGCCTGGGTCTCGACGGGCGCGCCGGTCAGCACATGTGACGGCGTCCCCGGCGGATTGCAGCCGTGCGCTTCGCCCAGGCCCTTCAGATAGGCCCGCCGCACCGCCCCGGCGGTGATCGCCGCCTGGACGAAGCTGTCGTGCCGCTCCGCGCCGGAGAGCTTGCGCACCCAGCCGCGGAAAGGGATGGCCCCGGAGGCCAGGGTCGCCATCACCCCGAGCGTCCTGTCGCGCCCCTTTTCCAGCAGGTCGTCCTCGTCCAAGGAGGGCGAGTCGAGATCCGCGCCCAGGGCGTGGTCCAGCGGCTGGAGCAGCTCGACCAGCTGGGCGCACTGGGCCTTCTTCGTCAGGCGCGGGTCGGCGGGCGGCCGCTCGTACGGATCGGCCATCGCCTGCAGCAGCACGTCCGGGATCTTGGTGCGCAGGACGTTCAGGTCGCGCAGCGGCGCCTTGGCCGGGCCCTCGAGGTTCTCGCGGTTGGCCTGGGAGGTGGTCTGGATCTTCGGCGAGCCGTCGGCGGGCGCGGTCGTGCAGGCGGCGGCGTTGATGGCGGCGGCGGCGGCGAGTGTGAAGACGGCGATTCGGCGCATGTCGCCCCAGTCTAGCGCGGGCAGCGTGGCTGTTAAGGCGGCGCCCCTTGCGCCAAAGAGGCGCGGCGCCTAAGGTCCGCGCCGCTTCGCCCGGGGGTCCAAGGCCCCCGCGTCGCGGGCCGGTAGCTCAGTGGTAGAGCATTCGACTTTTAATCGAATGGTCGTGAGTTCGAACCTCACCCGGCCTACCATTTCAGCGAACGACAGAGGCGCGGTCAGTCCTCGAACGGCTCCACGAAACGATGCTCGCCGCGCAGGAAGGCGTCGGCCACGTGGCTCAGCGGGGTGACGTCGACGTCGCTTCGGCCCTGGGCGATCAGGCTGGCGAAGCGGTCGTAGAGGCCGCGATACTCGGCCTCCGGCGGCAGGGACTGCGGCGCGCCGTCCAGGAAGAGCTCGCTGCCGCCCTTGGACAGCACGAGGCGCCCGTCGTCGGTGTCCACGCGGATGTCCCAGGTCTGCGGACCGGTCTGGCGCCAGTCGAAGGCCGCGACGATCTCCGCACCGGCGGCATCGGTGAACTCGAGGTCCGCGGCGATGGGCGCGGCGCGGTTGCGCGGAAAGGACAGCACGCCCTTGGTCAGGAAGAAGGGCGAGGGCAGGACGGCGGTGGCGATCGAGAGCGCGTTGATCCCCGGATCGAACACGCCCAGCCCGCCCGCCTCCCAGATCCAGGCCTGGCCCGGGTGCCAGTGGCGGACGTCCTCCTTCCACT
>JAQGIJ010000138.1 GCA_028291285.1 Phenylobacterium sp.
TGCCCACCGGCACGTCGACGATCTCGCCGAGGCGGCGGACTTCGTCGCCTTCGCTGATGGCGCGGTCTTCGCCGAAGATCACGATGCCGACGTTGTCGCGTTCCAGGTTGAGGGCCATGCCCTTCACCCCGGCGGAGGGGAATTCCACCATCTCCCCGGCCTGGACGTTGTCGAGGCCGTAGACGCGGGCGATGCCGTCGCCGACCGACAGCACCGAGCCGACGTCGGAGACGTCGGCCTCTTCGCCGAAATTGGCGATCTGCGACTTCAGGATGGCCGATATCTCGGCGGCGCGGATGTCCATCTTCTTACGCTCTCTTGAGGGCGAACTTCAGGGAATCGAGCTTCGAGCGAAGCGAAGCGTCGAACAGTCGGGAGCCGACCCGCACCTTGATGCCGCCGAGGATGGCGGGATCGACGCGGGTCTCGATCTGAGGGTCCTTGCCGAGCGCCTGGCGGAGGGCCTGGGCGACGCCCTTGGCCTGGGCCGGCGTCAGCGGCAGGGCGGTGGTGACCTGGGCCTGCACCTCGCCGCGGGCGTCCGCGGCGAGCTTCTCGAAGCCGGCGATCACGGCGGACAGCGCCGCGGCGCGGCCGTTGGCGGCCAGCAGGCCGAGGAACTTCCTGGTGGTGGCGGTGAAGCCGGCGGTATTGGCGATGGCGGCGAGACCCTTGCCCTTGTCTTCGGACCCGAAGGACGGGCTCTCCAGCAGCACGCGAAGGTCGCGGCTATCGGCGATCGCCTGCTTGAGGGACTTCAGGTCGGCCTCGACCTGAGCCAGCTCGTTCTGGTCTTTCGCGAGATCGAACAGGGCCTGGGCATACCTGCCGCCCACATTCGAAGTCTGGGAATGGTCCGCCACTTGATTGTCCGCCCGGTGCGCATCGAACGCCGCAGCGAAATATTCTCCGCTACAGCCTAATGGCCTGAAAACCCTTGGAAAAAGCATATCGAGCCGAGGAGCCCGAAAGCCCCCGGCCCTAAGCCGCGCGCCTGATAGCACGCTGATTTCGGCGTCGCAACCAAACCGGCCGCGGCTTGCGGCGGCGGAGCGCCTCACCCCAGCTTCAGCACCGCCGAGCCCGCAGCCAGCAGGCCGCCGCCGGCGTCGACGATGCGCCCGTGGGCGAAGACCAGGGTGCGCGTCGCCCGGTCGATCCAGGCCTCGGCGCTCAGCGCGCCGCCGGTGGCCGACGCCGCGCCGTAGTCGATGGTCAGCGACACCAGGCCCGCGCCAGCGCCGCCCAGCTCCAGGAACAGCGGCTCCAGCAACGCGGCGGGGCCGCCCGGCGCGTCGGGCGGCACGCCCTCGCGGCGCAGGATCTCGGCGGCGGCTGGCGGCATGGGGGCTCCCTCGGACCGCCGCTCTATTAAGCGAGGCCGCGGCCAACGCAAACCCGGCGCACGGCGAGGCGCGTGCGCGGCCGGCTGCGGCGCTGCGCCGCCCGTTCACGGCTCGTCCATGTTGTTGCCGCTAAGGCCGCGATGCTAAGGGTCGCGGCCACGGCGGGCGGCTTTCAGTAGGACGAGAACATGGCCAACGCGCAGTCCCCAGGACCTGGCGGACGCGAGCCGCGCGGCGGGCGCTCGCCGTGGCGCACGGCGCTCTACTGGGCGATGGTCGTGGGCGTCTGGGCGATCATCTTCCTGGTCGCCTTCTTCGCGGTCTTCTCGGTCGACCTGCCGGACACCTCGAAGCTCTATGACGTCAAGCGCCAGCCGTCGGTGACCTATCTCGACCGCTCCGGCGCGGCGATCGCGGTGCGCGGCAGCCAGTACGCCCCGCCAGTCGACCTGGACAAGCTGCCGCCCTATGTGCCGAAGGCCTTCATCGCCATCGAGGACCGCTGGTTCTACTACCACCTCGGCTTCAACCCCTGGGGCATCGCCCGCAGCACCTACTATAACGTGGCCCACCGCGGCGGCCCGCTCCGCGGCGGCTCGACCATCACCCAGCAGCTCGCCCGCAACCTGTTCCTGACGCCGAACCAGACCTACCGCCGCAAGGCCCAGGAGCTGATCCTGGCGGTCTGGCTGGAGGCGCGGTTCTCCAAGAAGCAGATCCTCGAGCTTTATCTGAACCGGGTCTATTTCGGCGCCGGGGCCTACGGCATCGAGGCGGCCTCGCAGCGCTACTTCAACAAGCCCGCCTCGCAGCTGACGGTGGGCGAGGCGGCGATCCTCGCCGGCATGATGAAGGGGCCCTCGCGCTATTCGCCGGTGGCGGCCACCGACCGGGCGAGCCGCCGGGCGACCACCGTGCTCGACGACATGGTGCATATCCACGCCATCACGCCGGAGCAGCGCGACCAGGCGCTGCGCACGCCGGTGACGGTCAATCCGGTGCTCGCCAACCAGCGGGCGCAGTATTACGTCGACTGGGTGGACGATCAGGTGCGCGCCCTGGTGGGCGTGCCGACCGAAGACCTGGTGGTCGAGACCACGCTCGACCTGCCGCTGCAGGCCAGCGCCGAGCAGACCCTGCAGGCCGGCGTCGCCGCGGCCAAGGCGCAGGGGGTGCAGCAGGGGGCGCTGGTCTCGCTCGACGGCGAGGGCCGGGTGCGCGCCTATGTCGGCGGGACAAGCTATCTGCAGAGCCAGTTCGACCGCGCGACCATGGCCAGGCGCCAGGCCGGCTCGGCCTTCAAGCCCTTCGTCTATCTCACGGCCATGGAGGCCGGCCGCACGCCGGACACGCCGGTGGTCGACGAGCCGGTGACGATCGGCAATTGGCAGCCGCGCAACTACACCGGCAAGTACCTGGGCCCGATCACCCTCATCACGGCGCTGAAGGAGTCCATCAATACGGTGGCGGCGCGCCTGGCCAACGAGGTCGGCACCGCCAATGTGGCGGCGACCGCGCGCCGGCTCGGCATCACCTCGCCCATCCAGCTCGACCCGTCGATGGCGCTGGGCGCGGTGGAGGTGAGCCCGCTGGAGATGGCGCAAGCCTATGCGCCGTTCTCCAACGGCGGCTTCTTCGCCAAGGCCTATGGGATCGAGCGGATCCGCACCGCCAGCGGCCGGGTGCTCTACGACCGCGGCGTCGGCCAGGGCGGCGACCGCCGCGCGGTGATCGGCCAGCCGGCGCTGGCCTATATGAACCAGATGCTGCGCCAGGTGCTGGTCTCCGGCACGGGCACACGCGCCCGGGTGCCGAACTACGATCTGGCCGGCAAGACCGGCACCACCAGCGACTACCGCGACGCCTGGTTCGTCGGCTACACCGGCGGCTTCGTCACCGCCGTCTGGGTCGGCCGCGACGACAACACGCCGATGAAGAAGGTCACCGGCGGCGCCGCGCCCGCCGGCATCTGGCACGACTTCATGACCGCCACCCTGCCGCGGCTGCAGTCCACGCCCATTCCGGGCAGCGAGCTGCCGCAGGTCCAGCCCGTCCAGGGCCAGGATGCGATCGGCGACATCCTGCAAGGCCAGGGCGCCCTCGCCCGCCCGCCGGAGGCCCCGGTGATCGAAGGCCCGCCGCCCGACCCGAACGCGCCACCGTACTGAGGCCCGCCGCCGCCACCGGCCTGGGCTCAGCCGATCTCGGCGAGGCCCGAGCCCTCCACCCGCACCCCCTGGGCGCGTCCGGCGAGGTCCTCGAACAGGTGCTCGTCCGTGCCGGTGAGGAAGGCCTGCAGCCTCAGCGCCTCGATCTCGTCGAAGAGGGCGCCTCGGCGGCGGCGGTCGAGGTGGGCGGCCACCTCATCCAGAAGCAGGACCGGGCTGGGCTGGCCCTCGGCGCGGGCGAGGCGGGCGGCCTGGGCCAGCACCAGGTTGAGCACCAGGGCCTTCTGCTCGCCGGTGGAGCATTCGGCGGCCGGGCGGTCCTTCTCGGCATGGGTGACGGCGAGGTCGCCACGGTGCGGACCGGTGAGCGCGCGGCCGGCGGCGGCGTCGCGCTCGCGCCCGGCGGCGAGGGCCGCGGCGAGCCGCTGCTCGATCTCGGCGATCTGCGCGCCCTCCCGCGCCATCTGCTCCCAGGCGCCGGTGAGGCTGAGCCTGGCCTGCGGGAAGGGCCGCTCGCCACGGCTGTCGATCTCCGCCTGCAGGGCGGCGAGCGTGCGGGCGCGGGCTTCGGCCATCAGGGCGCCGGCCTCGGCGAGACGGGCTTCCAGGGCGTCCAGCCAGGCCGGGTCGGCGGGGCCCTCGGTGAGCAGCCGCATGCGCTCGCGCTGGGCCTTCTCGTAGGCCCCGGCGTGGGCGGCGTGGCGCGGCTCGGCGGCGAACACCAGGCGGTCGAAGAAGCGCCGCCGCTCGCCGGCGCCTTCCAGGAACAGGCGGTCCTGGGCCGGGGTGAGCCAGACCTGGCGCACCTGGTCCGGGAGGCGGCCGGGCGGCACGGTCTCGCCCTCCAGCCGGACGATGCGGCGCGCGGCGCCGGCCTGCTCGACCCCGGTCCCGAGACGGGTGATCTCGCCCGCCGCCGTGAGCTCGGCGGCCACCGCCCAGGCGCGGCCGGCCGTCTCGCCGGGCAGCCGGCGGCCCACCTCCGCCAGGCTCGCCCCGCGCAGGCCCCGGCCGGGCGTGAAGAAGCTCACCGCTTCCAGCAGGTTGGTCTTGCCTGCCCCGTTGGGCCCGACCAGGAACACCGGCCGGCCGGAGAGGGTCAGCTCGGCCCGCGCATAGGAGCGGAAGTCGGTCAGGGTCAGGCGGGTGAAGGCCACGAGGGTCACGGGAGCGGTCTTACAAGCTTTCGGGGTGCTGCGCGAAATGCCCGCGGAAATCGATTATGAGGCGGCGATGAGCGAGCCGATCCGAATCTTCGTCGACGCCGACGCCTGTCCGGTGAAGGACGAGGTCTACAAGGTGGCCGGCCGCTACGGCCTGAAAACCTTCGTGGTGTCCAACAGCTTCCTGCGCGTTCCGGTCTCGCCCTTGATCGAGCAGGTGGTGGTGGACGCCGGCCCCGACGTCGCCGACGACTGGATCGCCGAGCGGACGCAGGCCGGCGACATCGCCGTCACCAACGACATTCCGCTGGCCGAGCGGGTGCTGCAGGCGGGCGGGGCGGCCATCGCGCCGAACGGCAAGGCGTTCACCGTCGATTCCATCGGCTCGGCCATCGCCCAGCGCGCGCTGATGGAGCAGCTGCGCTCCACCGGCGACATCCTGGGCGGGCCCAAGCCCTTCGAGCGGGCCGACCGCTCCCGCTTCCTGCAGGCGCTGGACGAGGCGGTGCAGAAGGCGCGGCGGTTGCGCCGCTAGGCTCAGCGCCAGGCGAGCTTCAAGGCGTGGTCGCGGACGTCGGCGGGCCACTTCGCGGTGTGCCATGCCACCCGCTCCCGGTCCTCGGCGAAAAGGGCGCGGATCGCCTCCTCGTAGCCGGGCAGGTCGCCGGCCATGGAGGACATGAAGTGGTAGGCGGCCTCCTGGCGGGCCTTGCGGTCGGTCTCGCCGCCGCCCTCGCGCCGCACCTGGTCGACGAGCCGGCGCAGCGCCACCGAAGCGCCGCCGGGCTGGGCGGCGAGCCACTCCCAGTGACGGGGCAGCAGGGTCACCTCGCGCGCGACCACGCCCAGCTTCGGCCGGCCGCGGGGCCGCGCGACGGCCGGCGGCGCATAGCGGGCGGCCACCTCCTGCGGCGAGCCGCGCAGGTCGAGGTCGGCGACGCGGCCGGTGAGGTCGTCGAAGGCGAGCACCGGGCCCTCGTCATGGGGCGCGGCGAGCGCGGCCAGGGCGACCTCCGCGAGGGGGCCGTTGGCGAGGCGGCGCTCGCCGGAGAAGAGGGTCCAGCTGGGTTGCGGGTCGGTCATGCGGCCAGCTCTGCCATGCTTCGGGCGCTCGGTCAATTTCACCCGGATGTAATTGACCGACCGGTTTCATCCGGGCTAAAAGCGGCGCCATGGAACCTTCCGAGCGCAAGGCGGCTACGGCCGCGTACAAGGAAAGCAAGCGGGTCGCCGGCCTATACGCCGTGCGCTGCGCGGCCAGCGGCGAGGTCTGGGTCGGACGAAGCGCCGATCTCGCCGCGCAGCAGAACAGCCTCGACTTCCAGTTGCGGCACGGGCCCAACAACGCGGCCATGCGCGCCGCCTGGATGAGGCACGGCGCCGAAAGCTTCCGCTTCGAGCCGTTGGAGACCGTTCCGGAAAACCTTACGCCGGCGGGCCGCAGCGACTTCCTGAAGGGGCGCGCGCTCCACTGGCGCGAGGCGCTGGGCGCAGTCGCCATCTGAGCCGATCGCAAGGGTCGCAGATGACCTGACGCCTCCGCACGCCTATCTTCCCCTCCCATGAGCGACATCCTCGAAGCCCCGCCTGAGACCCTCGACGAGATTCCGCGCGAGCCGACCCAGGACGGGCCGCGCGTCCGTCTCTATCTGGTGGACGGCTCCGGCTTCATCTTCCGCGCCTTCCACGCCCTGCCGCCGCTGACCCGCAAGACCGACGGCCTGCC
>JAQGIJ010000161.1 GCA_028291285.1 Phenylobacterium sp.
CCAGGAAGGCCGGATTTCGTGGGGCGAGGCCCGCCAGCTGCGCACCGAGCTGCGCAGCGTCCATGACCTGGCCTGGCGCAACCAGACCGGCCAGATCAACCGCTGGCAGTACCAACGCCTGGCGAACACGGTCCATCGCATCGAGATGCGGACCTCAGGCCACGCCTCGAACGGCAACCCGCGGTACGGTTACGGCTATGGCGACGGCGCCGGCTACGACCATGGTTGGCGCCGTTGATCTGACCTAGACTGCGAACAGCGCCCCCGGAGCGATCCGGGGGCGTTTTTCGTCTCAGAGGTCGAGCCGAAGCCGGCTCTCTGCGACCGTAACCGCGTGGCCGCCCAGTCCCACCCGCGCCCCGCGCGCCTCGCAGAGAAGGTCGCCGCCGCGGCCGGGATAGGCCTGATGGAAGCGGAGCCTGGCGCGGCCCAGCTTGGCGGCGAAGAGCGGCGCCAGGATGCAGTGGAGGGAGCCGGTGGCCGGGTCCTCCGGAATGCCCGAACCCGGCGCGAAGAAGCGGTCGATCACGTCGTAGGCCGCTCCCGGCTGCGCCACCGCCGCGACGCCCACGTTGCCGCGTCCATGCGTGGCGGCGCTGGAGACCTTTTCCAGCGCCACGAGGTCCGGCGCCAGGCGGCGGATGGCGGCTTCGTCCGCGAACACCGCCACCAGGTAGGACGAGACCCACACCTCCTGCGGCTCCGCGCCCAACGCTGCGGCGAGCCCGGCGGGCGGCTCGATCTGCTGCGGCGGCTGGGCCGGGAAATCCATTTCGTAGCCGGCCTCGCCGCGCGCGACAGTGAGCGGGCCGGACTGGGTGTCGAAGGTCACCTGGACGGCGTCCAGGCCGAGCTCGCTCAGCAGCACGTGCCCCGACGCCAGGGTCGCGTGGCCGCAGAGCGGGACCTCCAGCAAGGGCGTGAACCAGCGCAGGCCGAAGCGCGCCGGGTCGGAAGTGCGCAGAAGGAAGGCGGTCTCCGCCTGGTTGTTCTCCGCCGCCAGCGCCTGCATCCAGCCCGCCTCCGGCCAGGCGGCCAGCGGTTCCAGCACGCAGGCGGGATTGCCGCGGAAGGGCTCGGCCGCGAAGGCGTCGACGGTCCATTGGCGCAGCACGGGCGCGGTCTCCTCTGAAGGCGAAGCTCGCAGATGGGGAGAGACTCGGCCGCACGGAAGCGCAGGCAGCGCGAAGATGCTCCCGTGAGGGGGGGGGATCTATGCCTCCACCTTCACCTCCGGCCAGCGCGCGGTGATCGAGGCGGCGGTGCGGGCGAAGCCGCCGGTGACCCGCTGCGGGTTCGGGCGAAGCCGCAGCGCGAAGAGGTCCTCCAGGCCGAAGGGCGCCAGGATCGTCATTCGGTCGTCGGCCTCCAGCCGCGCGGCCACCGCGAACAGCGGGCTGACGAACCGCGCCAGCGCGTCCTCGGAACAGCTCAACGGCGCATAGGCCTCGCCGAACTTGCCCTCGAACCAGAGGTGCACGCGCGCCTGGTTGCGCACTTCCACCATCGGCGAGAGGTCCGGATCGAAAGCCGCGGCGGCGCGTCGGATCACGGCGTCTTCGGCCTCGTAGGAGAGGTTCGAGGCGTCGTAGTAGGCGAGGTCGTAGTCCTTGATCCCGTGCTCCGGCGCACGTCCGGTGAGGTGGTTCAGGACCGGCTGGTAGACCGCGCCGGAGAAGACCAGCCAGTCGGCCAGGCCGAGCGCGCGAGCCGTCCCCAGCACCCGCATCAGGTTCGGCGTCACACGAAGGACGGCTTCCAGCCGCGGCTCCAGAGACCCGCTCACGCCCGCCCTCTGAGCGGCCAGCCGTGGTCGAGCGGCCCATGCCCCTTGCCGAAGCCCGGCGCGCGCAGGATCGCCTCCTGCACATAGGCCCAGGCCCGCGCCACGGCCTCGGTCAGCGGCAGCCCCTGGGCGAGGCCGGCGGCGCAGGCCGAGGCGAGCGTGCAGCCGGTGCCGTGGGTGTGGCGGGTCTCGATCCGGCCGGCCTCGAAGACGGTCTCGCCGGCGGGCGTCATCAGCACGTCGATGACGCGCTCGCCCGGCACGTGGCCGCCCTTCATCAGCACCGCCGCCGCGCCGGCGGCCAGGAGCGCCTCACCGGCCCGGCGCAGATCGTCTGTGCTCGATACCGCAAGGCCCGTCAGCGCCTCGGCCTCCGGCGCATTGGGCGTCAGCAGGGCCGCGCAGGGGATCAGCCGCGCGCGCACCGCCGCCACCGCCTCGGGGGCCAGCAGCGGCGCCCCGCCCTTGGCGACCATCACCGGATCGACCACCGCCGGGAGGCCGGCGGCCTCGAGAAGCGCCGCCACGGTCTCGACCATGGCGGCGTCGCCCAGCATGCCGGTCTTGATGGCGTCCGCGCCGATGTCGTCCAGCACCGCGCGCGCCTGGGCGGCCACCACCTCCGGCGGGATCGGATAGACACCGCTGACGCCGAGGGTGTTCTGGACGGTGACCGCGGTGATCGCCGTCGCCGCATAGCCGCCCAGCGCCGTCACGGTCTTGATGTCGGCCTGCACGCCCGCCCCGCCGCCGGAGTCGGACCCGGCGATGATCAGGACTCGACCCTGCGGCTGCATCGCGCGGCCATAGCGCGGGCCGGCGCGATTTGCACCGCCTAACCTGCGCGCGCGCCTTCGATCGCCGCCCAGACCCTGAGCGCCTGGACCGTCTCGCGCACGTCGTGGACGCGCACGGCCGCGACGCCTGCGGCCGCGCCGGCCAGCGCCGCTGCGATCGAGCCGCCGAGCCGCTGGTCCGCCGGCGCCTTGCCGTCGAGCGCGCCGATGAAGGCCTTGCGGCTGACGCCCAGCAGCACCGGGAAGCCCAGCGCCACGATGCGGTCGAGCCCAGCGAGCAGGGGCAGGTTGTGGCGGATCATGTGCTTGCCGAAGCCGACGCCGGGATCGAGCCAGATCTTCTCGCGCGCGACGCCGGCCGCCATCGCCGCCTGCGCCCGCCCGGCCAGGAAGCCCGCCACCTCCGCGACCACGTCGTCGTAGTGCGGCGCGGCCTGCATGGTGGCGGGCTCGCCCTGCATGTGCATCAGCACCACCTCGCAGCCGAGCGCGGCGGCGGTGGCGAGGCTCTCCGGCGCATGGCGCAGGGCGGTGACGTCGTTCCACATCGTGGCGCCCGCCGCCACGGCGGCGCGGCCGACCTGCGGCTTCATGGTGTCCACGGAGATCAGGATCGCGCTCTCGGCGCGGATCGCGCGGACGAGCGGGACGACGCGAGCGATCTCGTCATCTGTCGAAACCGGCTCCGCCCCCGGGCGCGTGGACTCGCCGCCGATGTCCAACATGTCGGCGCCCTGGGCGATCAGCCGGCGCGAGTGGGCCAGCGCCGCCGCCGGGTCCAGCAACCGGCCCCCGTCCGAAAAGCTGTCCGTCGTGAGGTTCACGACGCCCATAACCCGCACGGCGCGGACAGAAGGTGCGACTTCCGCGGTCAACCTCGACCTCTCCCGTTATGATGCTGACGCACGAGCTTGCTAGCGGCGTCTAGACGACGGCAGCATATCGTCTGGGACTTCGAGGTGCAGTCGATGATAATCGACCCGTTCCGGTGGTATCGGAGACATCAGCGACTTGTGCGCGAGTCGCATGACGAAGCGCAATACCTGCGCCGCCGCCACGGCGCCGAGGCGGTCGCCGCCGCCCGCGCCAAGCTCACCCGTCCGGACCTCACCCGCTGGGGCCGCAGCGTGCTGGAGCTGGCGGTGAAGGAGCTCGGGCGGCCGCCGCGGGAGACATGAGACCCAGCCATGAGAATAGGCGGCCGCCCGGGTGGGCGACCGCCTTTGTCGAAGATCCGGCCTGACGCTTACGCCGGCTCGGGATCGGGCCTGGGCGAGATCGGCACCGAGACG
>JAQGIJ010000167.1 GCA_028291285.1 Phenylobacterium sp.
CTGGCGGTCAAGGGCTCGGCCGAGATCGCCGTCGCCGTCGCCGCCTTCAACGAGATGCAGGCGAGGCTTCGCCGCTACGTCGACGACCGCACCGCCATGGTCGGCGCCGTGGCCCACGACCTGCGCACGCCGCTGACCCGGCTGCGCTTCCGCATCGAGAGCGCGCCGGACGAGCAGCGCGCCAAGATGGCCGCCGACATCGAGCAGATGGAGGAGATGATCTCCGCGACGCTCGCCTTCGTGCGCGACGCGACCCGGCCGGGCGAGCGCACCCGGCTGGAGCTCAGCTCGCTGCTGGAAAGCCTCTGCGACGAGATGGCCGAGACCGGCGCCGACACCGACGTGGTCGAGCGCGGTGACAAGGTGGTGATCGAGGGCGACCCGATGGCGCTCCGGCGGCTGTTCTCCAACCTGCTGGAGAACGCCGTGAAGTTCGGCCACCGCGCGCGGGCGCGGGTGTTCAGCGACGCGGCCTATGCGGTCGTGGAGATCACCGACGACGGCCCCGGCATCCCGCCGGCCGACGCCGAGCGCGTGTTCGAGCCCTTCTACCGCCGCGAGCCCTCGCGCAGCCGGCAGACCGGGGGCATCGGGCTGGGCCTGGCGGTGGTGCGCTCGATCGCCCGGGGGCACGGCGGCGACGTCGCCCTGCTGAATCGGCGGGGCGGCGGACTGACCGCCCGGGTGCAGCTCCCGCTCTGATCCCGGCCCACCGGCATTTCCTATTACAAATGCGTCGTGCGCGGACGCAACCTCTGCTGCGTCTCAATGGTTAGCCTGACCGCAACCCCCGCGAGGCGCCATGTCCGAACCGGCGAAAACTCCAGACCAAACCCCCCGGCCGGAAGCGGAACGTGACGAGCCGTCGCGTCCCGCGCAGGCGCGGCCGTCCGACGACGATGGACCGCACGCCGGCGCTTCGCTCGACCTGCCCATGTCGTCGCCCGATTAGGAGAGTAGCCCGAGATGCCCAACGTAGATTCAGGAAAGCCGCGAGCCCGCCGAGGCTTCGCCGCCATGAACCCCGAACGTCGCCGCGAGATCGCCCGCAAGGGCGGCGCCTCCGTGCCCGGCGAAAAGCGCAGCTTCGCCAAGGACCGCGACCTGGCGGCCTCCGCCGGCCGCAAGGGCGGTGAGGCCAGCCGCGGCGGCGGCCGTTCCCGCGGCCGCGAGGCCTAAGCCCGCAGCAATGCGACGGCGAAAGCGGGGTGGGCGTTCGCCCATTCCCGCTTCAGCCGCCAGCCGGCGGCCTCAGCGAGCGCTGCGAACCCCGGAATCGTGAACTTGTACGAGTTCTCGGTGTGCAGGGTCTCACCCGCCGCGAAGCGGAAGCGCCGGCCCGCCACCCGCACCGTCTGCTCGCGCAGGCTCTCGAGGTGCATCTCGATGCGGCTCTCGCCGGCGTTCCAGCGGGCGCGGTGGACGAAGCCCTCCAGATCGAAGTCGGCCCCGAGCTCCCGGTTGATCCGCGCCAGCAGGTTCTTGTTGAACGCCGCGGTGACGCCCAGCGCGTCGTCGTAGGCGGCCAGCAGCATCGGCTCGGGCTTGACGAG
The DNA here is from genome assembly GCA_028291285.1 of Phenylobacterium sp. Next base: position 1,554 of record JAQGIJ010000167.1, read on the forward strand.
GTCGAGGCCGACCAGGAACTGCGCCCCCTCCCCCAGCAGCCCCCGCGCGCGCTGCAGGAAGGCCCTGGCCTCCTCCGGCGCGAAGTTGCCGATGGTGGAGCCGGGGAAGAAGCCGAAGACCGGTCGGCCCGCCACCGCCGGCGGCAGACGCAGGGCGGTGGTGAAGTCCTCGGCCAGCGGGGCGACCGGCAGCGTGGGGTAGTCGCGGCCGAGCGCGCCGGCGGCCGCCTCGAGCGCCGAAGCGCTGATGTCGATGGGGACGTAGGCGCCGAGCTGGGGCGCGGCGTCGAGCAGGATCCGCGTCTTGACGCTGGCCCCGCTGCCGAACTCCACCAGCGCCGCGCCCGGCGGGATCAGGGCGGCGATCTCGGCGGCCGCCGCGCGCAGCAGGGCGATCTCGGTGCGGGTGGGATAGTATTCCGCAAGCTCGCAGATCGCCTCGAACAGGCGTGAGCCTTCGGCGTCGTAGAAGTATTTTGGCGCGAGCGCCTTCTGCGGCCGCGACAGGCCTTCGACCACGTCCTCTTCGAAGGTCGAGGCGCGCCGCGGCGCGGCGTGTCCGTCCATGGCCAGCCGCACGCCGGAGAACATCCAGCGCTGGTGGGGGTAGAAGAAGTTGCGATAGCTCGCGCGCGTGTGGCCGGGCGGGGTGACGACGGCGCCGCCGCGCAGCACGAACTGGCCGGCCATGAACTTGCCGTTGTATTCGCCGACCGCGCCCGCCTCGGTCCGGAACCCCGGGTAGGGCGAATAGGCGCTGCGGGTCCATTCCCAGAGGTCGCCGAACATCTGCCGCAGTCCCTCGCCTTCCGGCGCCGGCACGGGGTCGATGCGGCCGGCCCCGAGGAAGCGTCCCTGGGGCGCGAGGCCCGCGGCCGCATGCTCCCACTCGGCCTCGGTCGGCAGGCGCGCGCCAGCCCAGGCGGCGTAGGCGTCGGCCTCGTAGTAGCTGACGTGGCTGACCGGCGCGGCCGGCTCCAGCGGCCGCAGCCCGTGCAGGGTCATGGCCATCCAGCCGCCCTCGCCCGCCTCCCAGTAGAGCGGGGCGCACCAGCCCTCCGCCTGGAGCAGCGCCCAGCCTTCGGAGAGCCAGAACTCCGGCCGGCGGTAGCCGCCGTCGGCCATGAAGGCCAGCCACTCGGCGTTGGTCACCAGCCGGTCCGCCAGGCGATAGGGCTCGAGCCACACCTTGTGCCGCGGCCGCTCGTTATCGAAAGCGAAGCCGGGGTCGGAGGCGAAGCCGGGCCCGCCGTGGCCGATCTCCACCAGCCCGCCCTCGACGTCGACGAAGGCGAGCGGCGCCGGCGTGAACGCCCGGGCCGCCGGCCGCGGCGGCGCGTAGGCGGGCTTCAGCGGCGAGGCGGCGAAGAGGTGCAGGATGTCCATCAGGATCAGC
>JAQGIJ010000177.1 GCA_028291285.1 Phenylobacterium sp.
ACGACTCCGACCTCGATCCCGTCACCGATCGACTGCGCGACGACCGAAATGATGCCGGACTCCGGGAAATAGACGTGATCTGTCGGGCCGCCCGCTTCGACGAGCACATCCTGGAGCTCCAGTTCAACGAGCTCGCCGGCTTCGATGACGCCGAGTTCGTCGGCGGGCAGCGCGTCCAGCAGCCAATTGCGGAAGGTCGGTTTCTGAGTTTGCAGCACGGCTCCTCCGTCGAGGGCGGGAGCGCGCAGCTGTCTCTCTGCCGGTCGGGCCCGATATCGTGCCGGCCGATGCACGCAGTATGGACCGAAAGCGGGCCGCCACAAGGTTGACGGATGATCGGCTGAACTGGCGACGTCGGCGCGTTTGGTCCGAATCCGGACCCTTCGCCGGCCCCTCCCAAACCGATGGTAGGAAAGCTCATCGCCTGTGAGGCGAGCCATTTCCGTCAGGGAGCCAAGGCCGCATGCGAACGTTCACGTGCCTGTTCGAAGACTCCCGCTACGGGGTGCCAACGCTGTCCTTCTACCTGACCATAGATGAGCAGAGGGCTCGCGACCTGGCGCTGCGGGACTTGGCCGTGAACGCCCATTATCGCGCGGCGGAGGTTTCCGAAGGCGGCCGCCACGTCTTTTCCCTGACGGAGCAGGATGTCGCTCGACGGAGCGGCTGGAGGGCCGAGCCGTGATTGCGCGCCTGCGGGTCGCTCCCGGCCCCGGTCCGATGGATGCCGTGCTGCGGCGGTTGGCCGCCCGCCGCCCTCTGACGCCCGCTGAAACCGAAATCGTCGGCGATGTCGCAAGACAGCGGGTTCGTGAGCGCGCCGGAAATGAGCTCGCCAGCGCCTCCGGCGGGGTGACGCCGCGTTTCCTGCTGAGTGGCTGGGCCGCTCACCAGAGCGTGCTCTCCGACGGCCGCCGACAACTGCACCGCCTGCTCCTGGCGGGCGACATTTTCGGCCTGCAATCCGACATCGGCCGGCCTGGCGATCAGGTGGTCGCGCTGACCGACGTCGTCATCGCCGATGCGACGCCCATCGTCAGGGCTGCGCGCTCGGGCGATCTGCCGATGGTCGCGGCAGCCATTACCCAAGCCGAACGCGACCATCAGCGGCTCATCCTGAATTCGATCGTGCGAATGGGACGGATGACCGCTTACGAACGCGTGGCGCACCTCCTGCTCGAGCTCCGGGACCGGCTGGCCGTCGTCCAGGCCGGCGACGCGCATCGCTTCCCCTTGCCGCTGACCCAACAGATGCTTTCCGACATGCTTGGCCTGAGCATCGTCCACACGAACCGCGTCCTGCAGCGACTTCGCCGTGAGCGGCTGATCGAGCTGCGCTCCGGGGTGGCCGTGTTGCTCGACACCGAGGTTCTCGCGGCCATCGCCCGAGGCGACGGGGACCTCGGGCAGGTGAGCCTTCCGCGGTCGCGGGAGACGGTCGAGCGGAGCTCGGTCGGCGCGCATTAGCGGCTTCAGCGGGCGCAGAGCTGCTCCACGGCGGCGACGATCTTGTGCGACTGCGTCGGCTTCTGCAGACAGGGCACGTGCGAAAGCGCCGCGGGTATGACGTTGTGGTCGTAACCGGTGATGAAGATGACCGGCACGCCGCTCGCCAGCAGAGCCTGCGCCGGGGCGAAGTTGGGCCCGTCGCCGAGGTTCACATCCACGATCGCGCAGTCGGGCCGGGTCTGGTCTGCGAGCGCCGTGGCCTCCGCGGCGTCGGCGCAGGGGCCGATGACCCTTGCCCCGGCATCCTCGAGAACCTGTCGGGCGTCGTCGGCGAGGTAGTAATCGTCTTCCAAGACGAGCACTGCGAGTCCGGAGAGGCGGCGAGACTTTTCCATTTCGGCCCCTCTCAACGGCTGTGCCGTTTCAACGCGGGCTGCCGGTGCCCAGTATGCTGTCGCCTTCCACGAGCGGAAACTGAATTTCGCAGTGAACGCCGCCTGGCCGAAGATCAATGCGTCCACGTCCGTTCAGTTCATAGGGCACGCGGCGGGTGATTAGTTCAGTGCCGAAGCCCACTCGCCTCGGAGCGGCCGTGGCGACACGGACGCCGCTTTCCACCCACGAAAGATGCAGCCACTTGGCGCCGGCTTCATCGGCGACACGCCATTCGATCGCCAGCATTCCGGCGCCCTGTCCCAACACCCCATGCTTGGTGGCGTTGGTCGCGAGCTCATGGATGGCCAGGGTCAGGACCTCCGCGATTTTCGGGGCGAGTTGAACCGGAGCGCCCGCGATTGAGACCCTGTGGTCCTCGGCCGCCTGGGCCAGCAGTTCTTCACGAACCATGTTCTCAAGATCGACGCCGCGATCGAGAGCCCGGGTCAGGAGCGCCTGGGTTCGCGCGAGCGCGTCGATGCGGCCCTCGAGCTGGTGGCCGATTTCCTTGACGCTCGGCGCGCTCTCCACGGTGCGCCGGACCACGGATCGGACCATGGCCAGCACATTGCGGACCCGATGCTGCAGCTCGGCCAGGAGCACCGCCTGGCGCTCATCGTTGCGCCGGCGATCGGTGACGTCCTGGCCGATCTTGAGGAAGCCGCGCAGCTCGCCGTCCGGTCCCCGCAGCGCGACCGTCTGTCCGTCCAGGAAGACCTTGCTGCCGTCTTTTCGCAGGTGCCATCTCACGTTGGGTGCGGCCCCGCCCCGCCGGGCTTGCTCCAGTTCTCGCTCCGACACCCCGTGCGCTCGGTCCTCCGGCGTGAAAAGAACCTTGGTCGGTTTGCCGATGATCTCCTCCGTCCGCCAGCCGAGGATCGCCTCCGAGCCGGCCAGCCAGTCGGTGATGAGGTCGTCGGCGTCGCTGAGCACGATCACGTAGTCACGCGCGTTCTCGACGATCAGGTGCAGCCGCTCGTGTGTATTCTTCAGCTCTACGAGGTTTTTGAGCCGGTCGATCACGGGCCCGAGCACCATGGCGTAGGTTTTCAGAAACGCGATGTCGTCCTGCCCGAACTCCCGCGGCTGGCGGGAGTCGACCTGCAGCAGCCCGTAAGGCTTCCGCCCGGGCAGCACGATGGGCACGTTCACGATGGCCGCCACGCCATGGTCACGCATGAACTGCGGAAACTCGAACCGGTCTTCCTGGCCGATGTCCTGGGTGACGACAGGTTCGCCCTGCTCGATCGCATAGGCTTCCGATGAGCGCTCGTTGAGCTCTATCCGGGCCTTGCCCACCACATCGGAGTTCCAGCCGACGCCGGCGCGCACCAGGCCGGTCCCGCTGGCACGGTCGATCTCCACGACCTTGGCCAAATCAGCCGCCAGGGCGTGCGCAACCAGGCGGCAGCCTTCATCCAGGATTTTCTGCAGATCGTCATTGTCGAGGACGAACTCGCCGAAGGCGGCAAGGGCGCGTTGACGCCTGACGAACTCCTCCTGGTCGATCATCTTGGTTGGCTTGCGGGTGGGCGCACGGAAGCTCAACGCCCGTCGCCCGAAACTGCTGCATCGCGGCAGGCCCGCTTGCGCGGCTCGCGCGGAGCCAGCCCGTCCTTGATTAGCGGATCGCCGGCGCTGAGTTGGACAGCGCCGCTATGGGCGCCATCCGGCCGGTCGATCTCAATGCAGCGAGCGGAACCCCTCGCGGAGGTCGTGGACGAGCTGCTCGGGCTGCTCCCAGGCGGCGAAGTGCCCGCCCTTGGGGGCCTTGTTGTAGTAGATGAGCTTGGGGTAGGCCCGCTCCGCCCAGCTTCGCGGCGTTGCGTAAAGTTCGTCCGGGAAGACGCTCACGGCAACCGGAACGGAGACGCCCTTGGGGCTGAAGAAGAGGAGCTTATTCTCCCAATAGAGCCGGGCCGAGGAGACGCCGGTGTTGGTCAGCCAGTACAGTGTGACGTTGTCGAGGACATCGTCACGCGACAGGCCTTCCTTCTGCCCGTCGAACACGCGGGCGATGAGCTCCAGGCTGCGGGCGTCGTGGTCGAGCAGGAAGGTCGCGAGGCCGATGGGCGAGTCCGCAAACCCGGCCATCGTTTGCGGGCGCGATGCCATCCAGAAGGCGTAGTAGACATGCTTGTAGAAGAAGACGAGCTGGTCGTACGTGCTTGTCTCCTCAGCGGAGAGACCTGACGGCGCTGGCGCGCCGGCGAACGCGGCCCCGTCGATTTCCGAGGGAACCGCGCCGGGCATGTTGGTGTGAATGCCCAACAGTTCAGGCGGCGCCTGCGCGCCTATCAAATCGGTGATCACGGCTCCCCAGTCGCCGCCTTGCGCGACGAACTTCTTGTAGCCCAGGCGCCGCATCAGCGTGGTCCAGGCGCTGGCGATCCGCTCCGGACCCCAGCCGACCGTCGTCGGCTTGGCCGAGAACCCGTAGCCGGGCAGCGACGGGATCACGACGTGGAAGGCGTCCGACGCCTTGCCGCCGTAGGCCGTGGGATTGGTCAGCGGATCGATGATCTTCAGCTGCTCGACCACCGAACCGGGCCAGCCGTGGGTCACGATGAGCGGCATGGCGTCTTCGTGCTTAGAGCGCACGTGGATGAAGTGGATGTCGAGGCCATCGATCTCAGTGATCAACTGCGGGTAGCTGTTGAGGCGCGCCTCGACCTTCCGCCAGTTGTAGCTGTCTCGCCAGTAGTCCAGGACCTGCTCGATGGTCTTGAGCGGCACGCCCTGCGTGAAGTCGGAGACCGTCTCCTTGTCGGGCAGCCGCGTCTGCATCAGGCGCCGGTGCAGTTCGAAAAGGTCGGCTTCGG
>JAQGIJ010000128.1 GCA_028291285.1 Phenylobacterium sp.
CCGGAAAAGCTCAACACCGCGACCGACGTAGGACCACGCCGAGACCAGGGCCTCCCCAAGGATGGCGCGACATTGGATGTCGAGGCGGCCGACCCTCCCGGCGTCGGACGCGAGTTGGGCGTAGAGGTCCGGCGCCCTGGGATCGAACGGGCCAGCTTCGAGTGGCGTCAACTCCTCCTTGATCTCGACCTCGATCTCGTCCCGGGTTTCCAGCGGATAATGTTGGGCGACGCCGAGCGCCTGTTCGAGGGCGGCCGCCGCCTCGCGGGTGGAAAAGCGCGCCAGCGCGACGCGCGCCGCAAGGCGTAGATATTTGACGGCCGCGACCGGGTCCTCTGCTGCCAGGAAATGGCGCGCGAGGACGCCGGCGACCGGCGCGAGGTCATGTCGGTAGATCTTCTCGATCTCAGTTGCGACGGCGGCGTGCGCGGCGGCCCGCTGGGGGACGCTCTGGCGCTCGTAGGCGAAGTCGCGCAGGATCATGTGGCGGAAGGCGTAACCCTGGACTCTCCGGCCGTCGGGAAGCGACTGCACCTCCCCCCGCCCGATCAGCGCGGTGGTTCGCGCGAGGTCTTCGCAGGCCTCTTCGAAGGTCGCCTCGTCGAGCGGACTCGCCACATGATTAATCGCGGCCGAAAAGGCGCCCTCGCTGACGCTGGCGGCATGGATGACTCCCTGGCGATCGGGCGCCAGCTGCTCGATCCCGCCCTCGATGAGCCGGGCGAGCGTCGGCGGGGTCTTCAGTTCGGAAATGTCATGGCCCCAACCGTCCTGGTCCGGCGTCACCAGGCCGTTCTGCAGCCAGTAGTCGACCATCGTCTGCATGAAGAGCGGATTGCCGCCGCTGCGGGCGTGCAGGTGCAGAGACAGTTCCGAAGCGGCGCGCAGGCCGGTGGTCCGGGTCAGGTATTCGGCGACGTTGTCCCGGGTGAGGGGGGAGAGCGGGATCTCGCTGGCCAGGTGGTAGACGGAGAGCGACTCGCACAGCAGTCGGGCTGACCTGGCCGAGGCTGCAGGCTCCATGCCTGCGTAGCGCAGGGTCGCCACAACCAGCAGACGCGCCTTGAGGCGACGGTGGGCGATCGCCCGGAGAAGGTCGAGCGTGGCCAGGTCGGCCCATTGGATGTCCTCGAGGACGAGGACGCGCAACTGCTCCTTCGCCAGGATCTCCAGCAGCGCGCAGAGCTCCCGCGCCATGCGGTGGTGGGTGGCGCCCAGAACATCCTGCCAGCCGCCCGCGGACGCTTCCTCGGCGATCGCCGGCAGCTGAACGGCCCAGGTCGGAGCGACCCTCGAGGCGACGGCCGCGAAGTCTTCGGGACCGTCCGCCCCGGCCAGCCGCATGAGGATGTCGAGGATCGGATAATAGGGGTCGGTCTCGGCGCTGCCGGGAAGGCAGCAGCCGGTGACGACCCTGGCTCCGACGGCTGCAGCGTCGTGCATGAACCTCGCCATGAGCGCGGTCTTGCCGATGCCCGCTTCTCCGGTGACGAAGGCGAATTGCGCCTCGCCCGCCGCCGCCAGGTTCAGCAGGCGCCCGAGTTCGGCTTCCTGCGCCTCTCGGCCGACCAGAGCGCGGCTTGCATCATCATCGGCGGGCCGCGCGCGCGTGGTCGAACCGACCGGCTGCCGGGTGACGGGAGCTCTGAGGCGGTACCCCCGCCCGGCCACGGTCGTGATGAAGCTTTCGCTGGAAGCGCCCGGGTCGAGCGCCTTGCGCAGCACGCCGATGTGGAATCGAAGATTGGCCTCCTCGACCACCATCCCGGGCCAGGCGGCTTCGCTCAGCTGCGCCTTGCTGACGACACGCCCCGGCTGCGCGGCGAGCGCGATCAGGATGTCCAGGGCCCGGCCGCCGATGCGGACAGTCTTGCCGTCCCGCTCCAGCCGCCGCTCGGCCAGCAGCAGGCGAAACGGACCGAAGGCCACCGCCCTGGGCACGTCGCCGCGACCAGCTGGAGAGACAGGGCTTGCATCGTGGTCGTGCATCTCGTCCCGGCGCGAAGATCTCTTACTTCGCCGGAATATGGCGCCGTCACGATGGCCCGGCTTGGCCTCGTTTGATCTCTGAAAAAGCGGCCCGTGCTCCGCGAGCCCGATCGGCGAGGCGGACCAGACCAAGCCCGGAATACATTCGGGAGACGGGGCTGGAAATCCGGCTCGCGTCGGCGCTCGTCAGAAGCGGCGCGATAGGGTGATCCCATAGGTCGCCGGCTCGCCCACGAAACGTGAGATGGCGTTGACGTAGGCGAGAACGTTGCTCCAGTAGTAGGTGTCGCCCACATTCTTGCCCCAGATCCAGAGCCGGTATCGCCCGTCGCGCCGCTCCACGCCCGCCCGAAGGTCGACCAGCACGAAGGGGGCGACCCGCAAGAGATCGAGCGCGCCCACTCCGGCGAAGGTCTTGCTGTTGTAGGTGACGGAGCCGCCGACGAACGCCCGCATGTCCGACCAGGCTGGGAAGGCGTATTCGATGTCGCCCACCGCGTGCCATTTCGGCGAGAACGGAAATGGCGTCCCGGACTGGTCGCCGAAATGCGCCAGCGCGTCAAAACCCGTGAAGCGATCTATTGCGGTCTGAACGTAGGTGACCGACGCGTCGATCGTGAGCCCATCCAAAGGGCGTGCGATCAGCTGCGCATCAACGCCCTCCGCGTGGGATCTGGGAATCGAAACCAGGGCCTCCAGCGGCCCAAAGGCCGGATCGAGCAGCGCACCCCGCAGCTGCTTGTCCTTATAGGCGTAGTAGAACGCAGACGCATTCAGCTGCGCTCGCCGATCGAAAAGGCTGGCCTTCACACCGGCTTCGTACGCCAGCAGCGACTCCTGCGGCACGGGCGTGAACTGCGCCACGGTGGAGGCGCCCAGTGTCGGCGCGGCGCCGGCCTTGAAGCCTTGGCTGACGTTGACGAAGACTAGGAGGTCGCGATCGGGCGTCCAATCGACGCCGGCCCGCCAGGGAATGCTGTTCTGGTCCAGAACCCTGTGCACGTTCGCAACGGGACGGAAGTCGTTGGCCGGATCGATCGTGAAACAATCGCCGACGCGCGTCGCCGGCGGCGCGCCGCCGCGGAAGGCGTTCCAGAAACGTGCGAAATCCTCCGATCCCGCATCGGAGCAATTGTCGAACGTGCGATGGTCCGAATTGAAGCGGACCGCGCCTTCAAGCCTGAGCTGTTCGGTGGCCTGGTAGTCGAAATGGCCGAAGATGGCGTAGGTCGTCGCGCGCAGCCGACTGGGCAAGCTCGAGACGTCGGCGACCGCTTGGGGGTCGACGCCTAGAAAGACACGGCTGACATCATTGTCCGCGAAGAGCTGAAGCGGATCGTCGCTGACGTTGTCATGGTCATAGTTGGCGCCGACCAGCCAGGTCAGGCGGCCGGCGGCGCTGCTCAGCCGCAGCTCCTGGAAAACGGTGCTCACCTTGCCGTCACGATCGATGCCCTCGGAGACGTGAAATGGGGCGCCGTCCGTATCCTGCCCGTAGGCAAGCCGGAACTCGGCGAACGAGCTCAAGGCGGTGAGGCTCAGGCCATTCCCCAACCGAAGGTCGTTCCGCCAGGTGGCGTGGTAGAGGTTGCTGTCGCTCGCGTACGGGAATGGCGTGTTGGTATCGGGGCGCACCGGGGTCCAATCGGCGGCTCGGGGCTTTTCCACGGCCGGGAAGGCGAGCAGGCCGGGGACGGCCAACGCCGCAATTGATGTCCTGGCGGCGATGAATTGCCCTGCGAGGCTATCGGAGCCGTCATGGGTCACGGTCAAGGTGAGGCGCGAAGCGAAGGCTTCGTCGGGCCGCCATTCGATGGTGGCGCGGCCCTGCAATTGGCGGATACGGCCAAGTCGGTCGCCAGGTCGTGTGATGCTCTGCTGCCAGGCGTCGCCCCGCCGGCCCTGCAGCGCCAGCCGCGCGGTCAGACGCGGACCGATGGGCCCGCTGACGTACCCGCCGAGCAGCACGCGGTTGAGGCTGCCGTAGGCCGCGTCCGCGCCGGCTGCAAACACCTCGGTCGGCTTGGCGGCGATGTAGTTCACCGCCCCGCCCGTCGCGTTTTGGCCGAAGAGCGTGCCCTGGGGACCTCTAAGCACCTCGACGCGCTCCAGGTCGAAGGCGACGAGCTTGGTCATGGCGGGGTAGGGCAGCGGAGCCTCGTCCAGATAGATCGTCACGGCCGGCGGTGTCGCCAAATCGCTGTTGAAGAAGCCGACGCCGCGCAAGGTGAAGGACGTGGAGTTGTAGGCGCTCTGCTGGATCGTGAGGCCGGGCACCAGACGCGGCAGGTCGGCGACAGAGTCGATGCCGCGCGTGCGCAGCACCTCGTCGGTCGCCGCGGTGATCGACATGCCGATCCTGTCCGCAGCCTGCTCGCGCTTCTGAGCGGTAACGATGACTGGATGGACCTGGTAGGGCGGCGGCGCGGTCGCCTCCTGCCCGCGGGCGACCCCGACTGACGCGAGCACCGCAAACGCCGCCCCGCCCGCGGCGCGTGCGAGGCAGCTGGAGTCGCTCACGACCGCTCGCCTTCCCGAGGCCGAGACTGTTCAGGGCCTATGCTAGGGTCGCCTCTGCTCCGCGGTTCAACTGGATAGAGAGGTGCGAAAATGGGCCGGGCGGAGCTCAAGGCCGCGCGGACCGTATGTCCCTCCGGAAGCGTCTTCGCCAGCGCGGTGAGCGCATCGGCGCAGGCTTGGCGATGGCGGGCTGCGCCGTCCGGGTCTCCCGCCGCGGCGCGCACCGCCGCCTCGACCGCGTGCAGGCGCCAGGCCACGAGCGGCAGCGGGCCCAGGTCCGTCTCCGTCCATCCCTCGCGGATCTGCGCTTGCGCCGTGGACAGCTCGCCGCCGGCGAGGGCGATCCGCGCGGCGGTTTCGCAGGCCAGCGCGCGCCAGGTGCGCTCCCGGGTCGAAAACGCCAGCGCGTGGAACGCCTTGGCGTGTTCCCGGGCGGCGTCGAGGTCTCCGGCCGCAAGGCAGGCGTCCGTCAGCCCCCAGCCGATCACCATGCCCCAATACCAGGTCGTGACGGTGCGCCGATGTTGGGCGTCCTGATCGGCCAAGCTCAGCCAGTGAACGGCGGCGACCGTGTCCCCTTCGCCGAGCGCCGCCACACCTCTGATGGCGAGCTCCATCTGTTTTTCATTCAGCGTCAGCACGGTCGAGCTGCCGGCTGCACAGAAGTCTACCGCGTTATCAACGAGTGCAGCGGCGTTCTGGAAATCCTGAACGAGGACGCATCCAAGAGCTTCGAAGAATTGCACAATCGCCGCGCGAACGGGGTCTTCGTTGCGCAGATAGGATTGCACTCCTGATCTGAAAAATTCAAACGCGGAGCCGAGGTTCCCAGCGAACAGCTGGCACCAGGGCATGCCTATGCGCAGTTGCCAGTAAGGCAGGCTGAGATCGACTCGGTTATCGCGCGGGCTCGCCGCAAGGAATTCGACGCTCGCTACGATCGTCTCATAGCCTTCGAGGTACCGGGCCGATGAGAAGAGGATGCGGGTCCAGTCGACGAGGCCTGCATTCAGCGCGATAGGGTCGCCCAGCCGTCGCAGCTCCTCGATCGCCGCTTCGCAACCGGCGGCGTGTTCCGCATCCCAGCCGACGACCCAGCTGCACCAGGCGTGCGCGTAAGCTGCTATGCGGGCCCTTTCCGGGGCGTCTGTCAGCCCTTGACTGAGGACAATCGCCTTTCGGAAAAGCTCCACAGCGCGACCGAGGTCGGACCAAGTCGAGACCAGGGCCTGTCCAAGGATGGCGCGACATTGGATATCGAGGCGGCCGACCCTCCCCGCGTCGGACGCGAGCTGGGCGTAGAGCTCCGGCGCCGTCGGATGGAACGGCCCAGCTTCGATGGGCGTCAACTCTTCCTTGATTTCCACCTCGATCTCGTCCCGCGCTTCCAGCGGACAATGTCGGGCGACGGCGAGCGCCTGTTCGAGCGCGGCCGCTGCTTCCCGCGTGGAGAAGCGCCCCAGCGCAACGCGCGCCGCAAGGCGCAGGTACTTGACGGCGGAAACCCAGTCCTGGGCTTGCAGGAAGTGCCGGGCCAGGGTGCTCGCAACCGGCGCCAAGTCATACCGGTAGATCTTCTCGATCTCGGCTGCCACGGCGGCGTGCGCGGCGGCCCGCCGCGAGGCGCTCTGGTGCTCGTAGGCGACGTCGCAGAGGATCGCGTGGCGGAAGGCGTAGCCCTGGACTCGCCGCCCGTCGGGAAGCGACTGCACCTCGGCGCGCCCGATCAGTCCGGTCGTTCGCGCGAGGTCTTCACACACCGCCTCGAAGGCCGCCTTGTCGAGCGGCGTCGCTGAATGGTTGATCGCGGCTGAAAACACCCCCTCGCTGACGCTGGCGGCATGGACAACGCGCTGACGATCGGGCTCCAGGAGTTCGATCTCGGCATCGATGAGGCGGACGAGCGTCGGCGGCGCCTTCAACTCGGATACGTCGGCTTCGCCTGTGAGCGCCCAACCGTCCTGGTTCGGCGTCACCAGGCCGTTCTGCAGCCAGTAGTCGACCATCGTCTGCATGAAGAGCGGATTGCCGCCGCTGCGGCCGTGCAGGCGGGTGGAGAGTTCCGGCGCGGGGCGCTGGCCGGTCATCCGGGTCAGGTACTCGACGACGTCGCCCCGCGTGAGGGGGGAAAGCGGGATCTCGGTCGCCAGCTGGTAGACGGAGAGCGACTCGCACAGCAGGCGGGCCGCCCTGGAGGAGGCCGCGGGCGCCGTGCCGGGGTACCGCAGGGTCGCCGCAACGAGCAGCTTCGCCTTCAGATGACGGTTGGCCATCGCCCGGAGCAGGTCGAGCGTGGCCAGGTCGGCCCATTGGATGTCCTCGATGACGAGGATGAGGAGCTGCTGCTTCGCTATGATCTCCAGGAGCGCGCACAGCTCTCGCGACATGCGGTGGCGCGTGGCGCCCAGAATTTCCTGCCAGTCGCCCGCAGTCGTTTCCCCGGCAATGGTCGGCAGCTGAATGGCCCAGGTCGGAGCGACCCTCGAGACGAGGGCCGCGAGGTCTTCAGAGCCATCGGCCCCCGCCAGCCGCATGAGGATGTCGAGGATCGGATAGTAGGGGTCGGTGTCGGCGTTAGCGGGAAGGCAGTAGCCGATGGCGGCTGCGGCTCCGCCGGCTGCAGCATTGCGCGCGAACCTCGCCGTGAGCGCGGTCTTGCCGACGCCCGCTTCTCCGGTGACGAAGGCGAATTGCGCCTCGCCCGCCGCCGCCAGGTTCAGCAGGCGCCCGAGTTCGGCTTGCTCCGCCTCGCGACCGACCAACGCGGAGCTTGCGTCCTCATCGGCGGGCGGCGCGTGCGCATCGACGCGGGCGGTGAGAGAGTAGCCACGTCCGGCAACTGTCGCGATGAGGCTTTCGCCGGACGCATCCCGGTCGAGCACTTTGCGAAGCTCGCCGATGTGGAAGCGAAGGTTGGCCTCCTCGACCACCATCCCGGGCCAGGCGGCTTCGCTCAGCTGCGCCTTGCTGACGACACGCCCCGGCTGCGCGGCGAGCGCGATCAGGATGTCCAGCGCCCGGCCGCCGATGCGAACGGTCTTGCCGTCTCGCTCCAGCCGCCGCTCGGCCAGCAACAGGCGAAACGGACCGAACGCGACCGGGCCAGGCAGCCCGCCGCCACCAGCCGAAGAGACACGGCTTGGATCGTCGTCCCGCATCTGGTCCTCGCGAGAAGATCTGTTGGCCGTCGGAGTATGCCACCCCAGGATCCTTCGGCTTAGCGCTTCGTGCGACTCCGTGGGCCGGCGCAGTGCAGTTGGCGTCTCGGTCAGGCTTCGCTGGGCCCGAACACCGGTCGGGCGGACTTCAGCGTCTGCTGTCCGATGTGTTCGGCGGGAAGTGTTCGGGCGAGCTCGGCGAGGGCTTGGGCGCAGGTGTTGCGGTGATGGGCGGCCCCGACGTCGTCGCCTTCCCGGGCGCGCAAGGTCGCTTCGACCGCGTGCAGCCGCCATTCGGCCAACGGGAGCCTGCCGGGCGCAGTCTCCTCCCACGCCTCGCGCAGATGCGCCTTGGCGGCGGCGTGGTCGCGGTTGGCCAGAGCGATGCGGGCGCCGCTCTCCGAGGACAGCGCGCGCCAGGTCCTTTCCCGCGTACGGTAGGCCAGTTCATGGAAGTGCCTGGCGTGCTCCCGGGCGGCGCTGAAATGTCCCGCCGCCATGCAGGCGTCGGTCATCCCCCACGCGATCACCAGGCTCCAGATCCAGGTCGAGATCGTCCACCGCTCAGAGGTCTCCTGGCCTGCGAGGTGGAGCCAACGCAGGGCAGGCGCCGATTCCCCCTGGCCGAGCGCCGCCAGACCCCGGATCGCGAGCTCCATCTGCCTTTCGTTCCGCGTCAATGCGGGCGAGCCGGTAGTGAGCTCGGCCGCACCTTGAACAAGCGCGGCGGCGCCCGCGAAATCCTGTATTAAAAGATGGCCTAGGGCCTGGTAGAACTGTAGCGTCGCGGCGCGCCCGAGATCGGCGTCGCCGAGCAAGGCTTTTGTTCCCGCTTTGAAGGCCTCGAACGCCTGTCCAACACGCCCGGCGTACAGCAGGCACAGAGCGCCGCCCGAGCGCTGCTGCCACTGGGGGAGACTGAGGTCTACCCGACGCTCGGGCCCGCTGGCGCCCAAGACCGCGATGCTCGAGGCGATCGTCTCATAGGCTT
>JAQGIJ010000240.1 GCA_028291285.1 Phenylobacterium sp.
CTCGCGCAGGCCCAGCGAGAGCCGGAAGACCTGGGCGGGCGCGGCCGTGGCGGGAATCGTCGTCATGCGGCGGAACATGGTCCAAATCGCGGATCGGGTGGAGGCCGCTGTCCTTCGCCGCGAGCCCCTCCGTCAAGCCCGCTCTGCTGGGCGGGGAACAAATCAGGTATGAGAAGCGGCATGATCCGCATCGGCGTGGACTTCGGCGGCACCAAGATCGAGGCGGCGGCGCTGGACCCCGGCGGCCGCATCCTGGCCCGCGTGCGTGCGCCCTCCCCGACCGCGTACGGCGAGGCGCTGGAGGCGGTGCGGAGCCTGGTGGCCGAGGCCGAGCGGCAGGCCGGCGCGGCCGCCGCCGCCGTGGGGGTCGCGGGGCCAGGCTCGGTGTCGCCGGCCAGCGGGCTGATGCGCAACGCCAACTCCACGCAGCTGAACGGCCGACCGTTCCCCACGGACCTGGCGCGCGTCCTGGGCCGGCCGGTGCGCTACGCCAACGACGCCGACTGCCTGGCGCTGTCGGAAGCCAGCGACGGCGCCGGCGCCGGAGCCGGCGTGGTGTTCGCCGCCATCCTGGGCACCGGCTGCGGGGGCGGCATGGTGACGCACGGGCGGCTGATCACCGGCGCCAACGGCTTCGCCGGGGAGTGGGGGCACACGCCCCTGCCCTGGGCGACGGACGAGGAGCATCCCGGGCCCGCCTGCTGGTGCGGCCGACGCGGCTGCCTGGAGCTGTGGATCTCCGGCTCGGGCCTGGCGCGCGACGCCGGCCGGCCGGCCGAGGCGGTGGTGGCCGGCGCGCGAGCCGGCGAGGCCTGGGCCGCCGCGGCGCTGGACCGCTACGTCGAGCGGCTGGGGCGCGGCTTGGCGGTGGTCTGCGACCTCGTCGACCCCGACGTGATCGTGCTGGGCGGCGGCATGTCGAACGTGGACGAGCTCTATGCGCGGCTGCCCTCGGCGATCGGCGCTCACGTCTTCTCCGACTGCTTCACCACGCCGGTGCGCCGGGCGCTCCACGGCGACTCCTCCGGCGTGCGCGGCGCGGCCTGGCTGTGGCCGCTGGAGCCCGTGGCGTGAAGGCCTTCTGCCGCGACTGCTTCCGGCAGGGCGACGAGGCCGTGCGCCGCTGTCCGGCCTGCGCCTCGCCGCGGATGGTGGCGCATGAGGCGCTGGCGCGGCTGGCCATCGCCCACATGGACTGCGACGCCTTCTACGCCTCGGTGGAGAAGCGCGACCGGCCGGAGCTGCGCGACCGGCCGGTGATCGTCGGCGGCGGCAGGCGCGGCGTGGTCACCACCTGCTGCTACATCGCCCGCATCTTTGGCGTGCGCTCGGCGATGCCGATGTTCAAGGCGCTGAAGGCCTGCCCCGAGGCGGTGGTGATCAAGCCGGACTTCGCCAAGTACCGGGCCGAGAGCCGACGGATCCTGGGCATGGCGGGCGAGCTCACCCCGCTGATCCAGAACCTCTCGCTCGACGAGGCCTGGCTCGACCTCTCCGGCACCGAGCGGCTGCACGGCGCGCCGCCGGCCCTGACGCTGGCCCGGCTGCAGGCGCGGATCGAGGCGGAGACCGGCCTGACCGTCTCCATCGGGCTCTCGGCCAACAAGTTCCTGGCCAAGATCGCCTCGGACCTCGACAAGCCGCGCGGCTTCTCGGTGATCGGGGCTGAGGAGGCGCAGGCCTTCCTGGCGCCGCGGCCCGTCGCCATCCTGCCGGGCGTCGGCCCGGCCATGGCGGCGTCGCTGGAGAAGGCGGGCTACCGCACGGTCGGCCATCTCGCCCGGGCCGAGGCCCGCGACCTCGCCGCCCGCTGGGGCGCGCACGGGCTGCGCCTGGCCGAGCTGGCGCACGGACGCGACGCGCGCCCGGTGAACCCCGACGAGAGCCGCAAGGGGATCAGCGCCGAGACCACCTTCGAGGCGGATCTGACGGCGCTCCAGGCGCTGGAGGACAGGCTCGCCCCGCTCTGCGACAAAGTCGCCCGCCAGGCGCGCGAGGCGGGCCTCGCCGGCCGGACCGTGACCTTGAAGCTACGGACCACCGATTTTCGCATCGTCACGCGCCGGCGGACGCTGCCGGTGGCGACGCAGACGGCCAAGACGCTGTTCGCCGTCGGCCGCGAGCTGCTCGCGATTGAGGCAGGCGCCCGGCCCTGGCGGCTGATCGGCATAGGCCTGGCCGAGCTCGTCGACGCCGAGTCCGCGACGGACGACTTCTTCTCCGGCGACGAGCGGCGGGCGCGGGCGAGCGAAAGGACGCTCGACGCCCTGCGACATCGATTCGGGGCGGACGCCATCACCTCGGGTCGGATTTTGCGTGCAAAAGCGGCGCCCAAGCGCGAATGATGGCCCGTGTGAGGCTCTAAGACCGCCTGCCAGGGGGCGGGATCGCGGTTGTGAGCGCGTTCGTGATGATTCGACCCTTTCAAATGGAAATGTTTGCCATATCTAATTGCGTGACGGTGACGGGCCTGCACCGTCAGGAGATTTTGGCCATGGCCGAGCGCAAGCAGGGTGATCAGGACACCGGCATACGTTCGTCTGTGATCACGCAGACCAAGCCCAAGACGCAAAAACCCTCAATGTATAGGGTGCTGCTCTTGAACGACGACTACACTCCCATGGAGTTCGTGGTCTATGTGCTTGAGCAATTCTTCAATAAGTCGCGCGAAGACGCGACTCGGATCATGCTGCACGTACACCAGCACGGAGTGGGTGTCTGCGGAGTGTTCACATACGAAGTGGCGGAAACAAAAGTGGCTCAGGTCGTTGATACGGCACGGCGGCATCAACACCCGCTCCAGTGCACCATGGAAAAGGATTAGAGGCACTTGCCTTCATTCTCGCGCCAGCTCGAAGAGTCGCTTCATCGCGCCGTCGCCTACGCGAACCAGCGAA
This sequence comes from Phenylobacterium sp., assembly GCA_028291285.1. The sequence goes on from JAQGIJ010000240.1 coordinate 2,898, forward strand.
AGCACGAGTACGCCACGCTTGAGCACCTGCTGCTCTCGCTTGTCGACGATGAGGACGCAGCCGGTGTGATGCGCGCCTGCGATGTTGATCTCGGCTCGCTTCGCACCACCCTCACCAACTACGTGGACAACGAGCTGCGCTCGCTGGTCGTGGACGACGGGGAGGACGCCAAGCCTACCGCCGGCTTCCAGCGCGTGATCCAGCGCGCCGTGATCCACGTGCAGTCCTCAGGCCGCGAGGAGGTCACCGGCGCCAACGTGCTGGTCGCCATCTTCTCGGAGCGCGAAAGCCACGCCGCCTACTTCCTGCAGGAGCAGGACATGACGCGGTACGACGCGGTGAACTACATCGCCCATGGCATCGCCAAGAAGGCCGGCGCATCCGAGAGCAAGCCCGTCAAGGGCTCGTCCGACGACGATGAGAAGCCCACCGTGAAGACCGGCGGCGAGGCGCTCGACGCCTACTGCGTCAACCTCAACGAGAAGGCCAAGCAGGGCAAGGTCGACCCGCTGATCGGCCGCATGGCCGAGGTCGAGCGCTGCATTCAGGTGCTCTGCCGCCGGACCAAGAACAACCCGCTGCTGGTGGGCGACCCCGGCGTCGGCAAGACCGCCATCGCCGAGGGCCTGGCGCGCAAGATCGTCAACAAGCAGGTCCCCGAGGTGCTCTCGGGCTCGACCATCTTCTCGCTCGACATGGGCGCGCTGCTGGCCGGCACCCGCTACCGCGGCGACTTCGAAGAGCGCGTCAAGCAGGTGGTCAAGGAGCTGGAGAACCACCCCGACGCCATCCTGTTCATCGACGAGATCCACACGGTGATCGGCGCCGGCGCGACCAGCGGCGGGGCGATGGACGCCTCCAACCTGCTGAAGCCGGCGCTCGCCTCCGGCAGCCTGCGGTGCATGGGCTCGACCACCTACAAGGAGTTCCGCCAGCACTTCGAGAAGGACCGCGCCCTGGTGCGGCGCTTCCAGAAGATCGACGTCAACGAGCCGACGATCGAGGACACGATCAAGATCCTCAAGGGCCTGAAGACCTACTACGAGGAGTTCCACAAGCTGCGCTACACCGCCGAGGCGATCCGCGCCGCGGTGGAGCTCTCGGCCAAGTACATCACCGACCGCAAGCTGCCGGACAAGGCGATCGACATCATCGACGAAGCCGGCGCCAGCCAGATGCTGCTGCCCGAGGCCAAGCGGAAGAAGACCATCGGGCTGAAGGAGGTCGAAAGCGTCGTCGCCAAGATCGCCCGCATCCCGCCCAAGTCGGTCTCCAAGTCCGACACCGAGGCGCTGAAGCAGCTGGAGACCGACCTGAAGCGGGCGGTCTACGGCCAGGACGCGGCGATCGAGCAGCTCTCCGCGGCCATGAAGATGGCCCGGGCCGGCCTGCGCGACGCCAACAAGCCGATCGGCAGCTACCTCTTCTCGGGCCCGACCGGCACCGGCAAGACCGAGACCGCCCGGCAGCTGGCCTCCACCCTCGGCATCGAGCTCCTGCGCTTCGACATGAGCGAGTACATGGAGCGCCACACCGTGAGCCGCCTGATCGGCGCCCCTCCCGGCTATGTGGGCTTCGACCAGGGCGGCCTGCTCACCGATGCGGTCGACCAGCATCCGCACGCGGTGGTCCTGCTGGACGAGATCGAGAAGGCCCACCCGGACGTCTACAACATCCTCCTGCAGGTGATGGACCACGGGCAGCTGACGGACTCCAACGGCAAGAAGATCGACTTCCGCAACGTGGTCCTGATCATGACCACCAATGCGGGGGCCTCCGACGCCCAGCGCAACTCCATCGGTTTCGGCCGCGGCAAGGCCGAGGACGAGGTGGACGAGGCGCTGAAGCGGACCTTCACGCCGGAATTCCGCAACCGCCTGGACGCGGTGGTGCAGTTCCGTCCGCTGACCCCGGAGATCATCCGTCTGGTGGTGCAGAAGTTCGTCATGCAGCTGGAAGCCCAGCTGGCGGACCGCCACGTCACCATCGAGACCGACGAGGACGCCTCCGACTGGCTGGCCAAGAACGGCTTCGACGAGCTCTACGGCGCCCGCCCCCTGGGCCGGGTCATCCAGGAGCACATCAAGAAGCCGCTGGCCGACGAGATCCTGTTCGGTCGGCTGGTCAAGGGCGGCCACGTCCGCGTGGTGCTCAAGGACGGCAAGCTGGCCTTCGTGATCGAGGGCGGCGAACGCGAACGCGGCGCCCCGGTTATCGAGAAGCCCGCCGAGGACCCGACGCCGGAACTCGCCGGCTAGGGTTTCGGCCTTCGCAGAAACAGAAAGCCCCGGACGCAGGTCCGGGGCTTTTTCGTATGGGCTCGTCAGGTGATCTGCGCGGCGATCTGCTCGGCGAGCGCCTTCAGCTCGACCGGATCGGCCATGCCGCCGCCGGCGTGGCGGCCGAGCGCCACGCCTTCCCAGCGCGGGATGATGTGGAAGTGCAGGTGGAAGACGGTCTGGCCGGCGGGCGTGCCGTTGAACTGCATGACGGTGAGGCCGTCGGGCTTCAGGGCTGAACGGACCGCGCGGGCTACCCGCTGGACGCCGAGGATCAGCTCGGTGAGCACCTGCGGCTCCTCGTCCAGGAGGTTGCGGGCGTGGCTGTGCTTGGGGATCACCAGGGTGTGGCCGCGGCCCTGCGGGAAGGCGTCCATGAAGGCGAAGACGTGCTCGTCCTCGAACACCCGGGCGGACGGAATCTCGCCGCGCAGGATCTTGGCGAAGATGTTGTCGTGCTCGTAGGTCCCGTCCAAGCTCATGGCGCGTGCTCCCTCGTCTGATCGAGGTGGTAGCGCATGGGCGCGGAGGCTCAAAGATGAGCGACGAGATGCGCGGCCTGACCGAGCGCCAGCAGAAGTGGTTCGCCTCGGTCCGCGCGAGCCTGGAGCGCGACACCGGCAAGACGCTGGAGGAGTGGGTGGCGATCGCCAGGACCTGTCCGGAGACCAAGCCCCGGGCCCGCACGGCCTGGCTGAAGGAACACCATGGGCTGGGCGTCAACCGCGCCGCCCAGGTGCTGCAGGCGGCCTTTCCGTCCGAGGCGGGCTGGGACCAGCCCGATGCGCTGCGCGCCGCGCTGTGGACCGATCCGGCCGCCCGGGCGATCTTCGAGACCCTGGAGATGGCCGCCACCGCCCTGCCCGACGTCGTGGTCGGCCAGCGCAAGTCGTTCACCGCCTTCTCGCGCAAGGTGCAGTTCGCCGCGGCCCGGCCGGTGAAGGACGGGACGGTGATGCTGGGCCTGGCGGTGGAGCCCGAGAGCGATCCCCGGCTGGAGCCGCCGAAGAACGAGGCCTGGTCCGAGCGCCTGCGGGCCCGGCGGGCGCTGGCCAGCCCCGACGAGGTCGACATCTCGCTGGTGGCGCTGCTGAAGCGGGCCTGGGAGCGGTCGTGAGCCGAAGATCATCCCCTGGGGGGCGCTCCTACCCCTCGTGCCGGAACGGGGAGTATTCCTCCGCCAGCCATTCCATGTCGGCCTCGACACCGGCCCGCTCGCGCTTGACAAACTGCTCGACGGGCGCGCGCAGGGCGGGATCGGCGATCCAGTGGGCGGAGTAGACCGGCTTGGGCAGATAGCCGCGGGCGATCTTGTGCTGGCCCTGGGCGCCCGCCTCGACGCGGGCGAGGCCGCGGCCGATGGCCCATTCGATGGCCTGGTAGTAGCAGAGCTCGAAGTGCAGGAAGGGCACGTCTTCGGTGCAGCCCCAGTTGCGGCCGTAGAGGCAGTCGTCGCCGATCAGGTTGAGGGCGCCGGCGATCCACCGCTCGTCGCGCCGCGCCATGATCAGCAGCACCCGGTCGGCCATCCGCTCGCCGAGCAGGGAGAAGAACGGCCGCGAGAGGTAGGGCCGGCCCCACTTGCGCGAGCCGGTGTCCATGTAGAAGGCGAAGAAGGCGTCCCAGTGGTCCTCTGTCAGGTCCGAGCCGGTGATCGTATGGATTTCCAGACCGGCCTGGGCGTCGCGGCGCTCCCGGCGAATGGTCTTGCGCCGGCCCGAGGACAGCGCGCCCAGGAAATCGTCGAACGTGGCGTAGCCGCGGTTCTGCCAGTGGTACTGCTGACCTTCCCGCAGGGCGAGGCCATGCCCGCCCATCCAACGCCACTCGTCCTCGGTCGGGAAGTTCACGTGCAGGGACGAGGCGCCGTAGCGCTCGCACAGGGTGACGGCCCCGCCGATCAACAGCCCCCTCGCCGCCTCAGCGTCGACGTCCGGCCGGACCAGCAGCCGCGGGCCGGTGGCGGGCGTGAACGGCGCCGCCGACAACAGCTTCGGATAGTAGCGCCCGCCCGCCCGCTCGTAGGCGTCGGCCCAGGCGTGGTCGAAGATGTATTCGCCCTGGCTGTGGGACTTCAGGTAGAGCGGCATCACCGCCGCCACCCGGCCCTTCTCGTCCGCCACCGACAGGTGCTGCGGGCC
>JAQGIJ010000256.1 GCA_028291285.1 Phenylobacterium sp.
AGATAGAGGTAGATCACCGGCGTGGTGAACAGGGTCAGCACCTGCGAGACCAGCAGCCCGCCGACGATGGCGTAGCCGAGCGGGCGGCGGAACTCCGACCCGGTGCCCCCCATCAGGATCATCGGCACGCCGGTCAGGGCCGCGCAGGCGGTGGTCATCAGGATCGGACGGAACCGCTGGTGCGAGGCCTGCCGGGCCGCCTCCTCGGCGGTGAGGTTCTGGTTGCGCTCAAGGTGCAGCGCCACGTCGACGATCATGATCCCGTTCTTCTTCACGATGCCGATCAGGAGGATGATGGCGATGATCCCGATGACGGTCAGGTCCTGTCCGGCGAGCTTCAGCGCGAGCAGGGCGCCGAGGCCGGCGGAGGGAAGGGTCGAGAGGATCGTCAGCGGGTGGATGAAGCTTTCGTACAGTACGCCCAGGATCACATAGACCGCGATCAAGGCCGCGAGGATCAGGACCGGCTCGCTTGAGAGCGATTGCTGGAACGCCTGGGCGGTGCCCTGGAATGAGCCGTTCAAGGTGAGCGGCGCGCCCAGCTTCGCCCGCGCCTGCGCGATCGCCTGCGTCGCCTGGCTGAGCGCCACCCCGGGCGCCAGATTGAACGACAGGGTGACGGATGGATATTCGCTCTGGTGGTTGACGGTGAGACTGCTCGTGCCGTTCGGATCGAACGTCACGAACTGGGAGAGCGGCACCGATTTTCCGGTGGTCGGCGACAGCAGAAAGACGGAGTGCAGGATGTCCGGCGTGGTCTGCAGCTTGGGAGGCGCCTCCAGCACGACGTGATAGGCGTTCTGCTGGGTGAAGAACTGAGTGATCTCGTCCTGGCCGATCAGCTCGTAGACCGCCGTGTCCACCGCCGTCGGTGAGAGGCCGAAGCGCGCGGCCGCCGCACGGTCGATCTGCAGATTGAGCGCAGCGCCGTTCGACTGCTGGTCGGAGCTCACCTCGGTCAGCTGCGGAAGCGTTTGCAAGGCGGTGAGCAGCCTCGGCGCCCAGGTGTCCAGCTCCTGCAGGTCGGAGTCGTACAGCGTGTACTGGTACTGCGCCTGGCCGGGCCGGCCGCCGATGTTGATGTCCTGCGCCGCCTGCAGAAAGGTGTTCGCGCCGACGATGCTGGCGAGCTTGGGCCGCAGCCGGGTGATGATCTGAGACGCCGAGGCCTTTCTTCCGCTGTCCTGGGGCTTGAGGGCGATGAACATGTTGGCCTGGTTGGCGTTCGCGGTGCCGACGAACATCGCGAAGTCGGCGACGCCCGGGTCCTGGCTGATCACCCGCGCCACCGCCTGGACCTTCTGCTCCGACTTGGTGAAGGAGGCGTCCTGCGAGGTGAGCATGACGCCCGTCAGGAATCCGGTGTCCTGCTGCGGGAAGAACCCGGTCTTGGCCGTCATGTAGAAATAGCCGGTGAGTAGGAGCGTCCCCAGGAAGACGGCCAGGGCGGCGGGCTTGTGCGCCAGCACCTTGTCGAGCGCGCCCACATACGCCCCGTCGAGCCATGCGAAGCCGCGCTCGAAGGCGCGCGTGAAGCGGTTGGTCGGCGGCTTTGGCGGCCTCAGGAACAGGCTGCAGAGCATCGGGGTGAGAGTCAGCGTCAGAAACATCGAGACCAGCACGGCCGCACTCAGCGTGACCGCGAACTCGCGCATCAGCAGGCCGACCACCCCGCCCATGAACATCAGCGGCGTGAAGACCGCGACCAGCGAGATCGAGATGGTCAGGATGGTGAAGCTGACCTCGCCGGCGCCGTCCAGGGCGGCTTCGAACGGCTGCTCGCCGGCTTCGAGGTGCTTCCAGATGATCTCCACCATGACGATCGCGTCATCGACCACGAAGCCCACGGCGATGCTGAGCGCCATCAAGGAAAGATTGTCGAGGCTGAAGCCCAGCGGCAGCATGACCGCCAACGCGCCGAGCAGAGCGATGGGGATCACCGTGCTGGGGATCAACGTCGCGCGCACGTTCAGCAGGAACAGGAAGATGACGATGACCACGAGGACGATGGTGATGACGAGCGTCGTCATCACGTCCTGCACTGCGGCCCGGATCGTCTGAGTCCGGTCCATGATGATGTGCACGGCGATGCCGGGCGGGATGTTCCGCTGCAGACCGGGCAACGCCTTGCGGATCAGATTGACCGTGGTGATGACGTTCGCGCTCGGCAGGCCGTAGATGACCAGGAGGATGCTCGGCCCAGTCCGCAACGTCGGGTCGATGCTGGCCTTCCCGCGAAAGGTCCAGGCGCCGATCTGGGTGTTCTCCACGCTATCCCGCGCCTCGCCCAGATCCCTGAGACGGATCGCGCGGCCTTTGCTGTAGCCGAGGACCAGATTGTTCCACGGGGCCGCGGAGAGGATCTGGTCGTTGGCATAGACCGTCAGCTGCTGGGCAGCCCCGCTGATCGCGCCCTTCGGCTGGTTGGTGGTCTGGGTGATGATCTGCGCGCGCAGGTTGTCGTACAGAAGGCCGCGGGCGGCGACCTTGCGGGGGTCCAGCGCAATGCGCACGGCCGGCTTCTGCTGACCGCCAATCGACACCAGGCCCACGCCGGCGAGCTTGGAGATCTGCTGCGAGAGGATCACGTCGGCGTAATTGTCGACCTGATCGATCGGCAGGGTCTCCGACTCCAGGGACAGGACCATGATCGGCGCGTCGGCCGGATTGACCTGGCGGATCGTCGGCTGCGACGGCAGGTTGGTGGGCAATTGGCCGCTGGCTGCGTTGATCGCCGCGAGCACCTGCTGGAACTCCGAGGTCATGCTCTGCCCGAGCTGGAACTGCAGGGTGATGCTCGTCGAGCCGAGCGCGCTGCTGGAGGTCATCTGACTGATCCCAGGGATCAGGGAGAACTGCCGCTCCAGCGGGGTGGCGACGTTCGAGGCCATGGTCACCGGGCTGGCGCCGGGCAGGCTGGCGCTGACCTGCAACGTGGGGAAGTCCACGTTCGGGAGCGCCGAGACCGGCAGGCTGAAATAGCTGACCACGCCGAGGATCAGGATGGCCACGGCGATAAGGGTGGTCGCGACCGGGCGGCGAATGAAGGGGCCGGAGAGGCTCATGGCGTAGCCTTCGGGATCGGGACCACCTGGGTGACGCGGATCTTCGATTTGTTCTTCAGCGTCATCTGCCCGTCCGTGACGACCATCTCGCCCGCGCGCACGCCGCTCTTCAGGACGGTGGCCGCGCCCTCTGTGGCGAAGATGGCGACGGGACGAAGGACGACCTGGTTGTTAGGGCCGACGACGAAGGCGAACAGGCCGTTGGGGCCGCGATTGACGGCCGAGCTCGGGACCACGATCACATTCTGCAGGATCTGCCGCGTGAGCCTCACATTCACGAACTGGCCGGGCCACAGCCTCCGCCCGGGATTGGGGAACCGACCCTTCAGCTCGACCGTGCCGCTCGCGGCGTCCACCTGATTGTCGGCGATGGTGACCTGGCCGCTGTCCACCAGCTCGCCGGTCTCCTGGCTGTAGGCCTGTGCAGGCAGAGGCCGCGTGAATCCATTGGAAAGCGCCTGAAGCCGCTGGAACTCGCCTTCCCCGACGGTGAAGGTCACCGCGATCGGCTGGATCTGATTGATCACGACGATGCCTGTGCCGCCGGCGGAGGACGAGGCGCTGGAGACCGCGCCGCTGCCGGTGCTGCCGGTTGAGCTGGTGGTCGCGGTCGGGCTGGCGCTGCTGGTGACCGACGCCGTGCTCGGCGTGCTGGCCACCGAACCGCTCGCGCTGACCAGGTTCCCCGGGTCGACGAGGCGCACGCCCGCCCGCCCGGAGATCGGCGAAACGATCCGGCAGTAGGCGAGATTGATCCGCGCTGCGGCGACCAGGCCTTGGTCCAGCCGAACCGTGCCCTCGAACTGTCCGACGGTGGCGACCTCGTCCTCGAGGATCTGGCGAGCGACGGCGTTTTGGGCGAAGAGGCGCTGGTAGCGCGCGAGGTCGCGGCGCGCGCCAGCGAGCAGCGACTCATCGCGCTGGAGCGTGCCTTCCGCCTGCGTGAGAGCGGCCCGGTATGGCGCAGGATCGACCTCCGCCAGCAGCTGTCCGGCCTTGACGTCGGACCCTTCGACGAAGTTGACGCGGATCAGCTTGCCGCTGGCCTGGGCGAAGATGGTGACGCTGGTCCAGGCCAGGGCGCTGCCCAGTTCGGTCACCGTGATCGGCATGTCCTGGGCGACCGCCTTGGCGGCGGTTACAGGGATCGGAGGCGGCGCGGCGGCGGCGGCCGGCTTGCGATGGAGCAGGACCCAGGCGACGAGGCCGACGGCGACCAGCATGAGCGCGCCCAGCGCCAGCTGAAGTCGCCGCCGCGCCGTCATGACGGATCAAGCCCGCATCTCCACGGGCCAGCGGGCTTTCGGACCGGAATGCATGGATGCGCACGTCGCGCCACGCGACGGGGCCGGAGTTCGCCGAATGGGACCACCATTGGCATTGTCGCAAGTCTCGTCGGGGCACGACGCTACAAACGTAGCATGGCGCCGATCGCGATGCGACGCGCGATGCTCGACCACAGCCCGGCTGCAGGAGGCCGATGCGTCCGCGTTGCATGACGAGGTCGTGATCGGCGAAGGCCCAGGCGCCGGGCGTCGGCTGGGCCTGACCACCTCCACCGCGACACGCCCCACCGCCCGCGCGAAAGGTCTCGGATCCAGGCGCCTGACGCCCCGGGCCTGCAGATAGATCGCGGCCATTTGGTCAATGTTGCAGCGCACAACGGCGAAGAATGCGGCGCCTGCACAAAGTTGCGTCAAAGCGTCGTGGGGGGCTGGTGAGGCGGCGAGTCGCATTGCCCCGACTCGGCTTTGGGCACACCTTCAAGTAACTAGATGAATCTCCTGAACACGCGGCAGAGTTCGCCGCGCCGACAGGAAGGTGATCGAACTCGGGAGCTTAGATTCCGATGTGATCTCATTTCCGATGAACTTTAGGTAGTGAAAATATTGTTTCCGCCTTTCTAGACAAGATGGCGGCAGTTTGGTGCGATCCGCATCGGATGCACCATGGATGGTTATAGTATCAACGCGCGGCGACCTGGTTCTACCGATCGAGCATCGCCCAGGCCTGAAGATCAGATCGCTGCGCTTTCATCCCAGCTCGCGGCTGGAGGTTGAGGGTAAAGATGAACAAGCCGCTTGACGTCTTTGATCTGTATTCGTCGCTCTTCGACAGCCGAAAGCAGACCGAGCTCTCGCTGCGGGATTACCTGAACCTCTGCCGGGATCAGCCCACGACCTACGCCAACGCGGCGGAGCGAATGATCGCGGCGATCGGCGAGCCGGAGGTGATCAACACCGCCAGCGATCCGCGGCTCGGGCGGATCTTCATGAACCGCTCGATCAAGCGCTACGCCAGCTTCTCCGATTTCTACGGCATGGAGGAGACGATCGAGCGCATCGTCGGCTTCTTCAAGCACGCCGCCCAAGGCCTGGAGGAGCGCAAGCAGATCCTCTACCTGCTCGGCCCGGTGGGCGGCGGCAAGTCCTCGCTGGCCGAGCGTCTCAAGGCGCTGATGGAGCAGTTGCCGATTTATGTGCTGAAGGCCGGCGACCAGATCAGTCCGATCTTCGAATCGCCGCTGGGCCTGTTCGACCTGAACGCCCTGGGCCCGCTGCTCTCCGAACGCTACGGCATTCCGCAGCGCTATCTCACCGGCATCATGTCGCCCTGGGCGCTGAAGCGGGTGAAGGAATTCGAAGGCGACATCTCCCGCTTCACGGTCGTGCGCCTGATGCCTTCGAAGCTGAACCAGATCTGCGTGGCCAAGACCGAGCCCGGCGACGACAACAACCAGGATATCTCGGCCCTGGTCGGCAAGGTCGACATCCGCAAGCTGGAGTTCTTTGGCCAGGACGACGCCGACGCCTATTCCTACAGCGGCGGGCTCAACCGGACGACGCAGGGGCTTCTCGAGTTCGTCGAGATGTTCAAGGCGCCGATCAAGATCCTGCACCCGCTGCTGACGGCCACGCAGGAGGGCAACTACGTCGGCACCGAGAGCGTCGGCGCCATCCCCTATCAGGGCGTCATCCTCGCCCACTCCAACGAGTCGGAATGGCAGAGCTTCCGCAACAACAAGAACAACGAGGCGCTGATCGACCGTATCTGCGTGGTCAATGTGCCCTACTGCCTCCGGACGAACGAAGAGGCGGAAATCTACAAGAAGCTGCTGCAGTCCAGCGACCTGTCCGGCACGCCCTGCGCGCCCGGGACGCTGAACATGCTGTCGCAATTCTGCGTGCTCTCCCGCCTGAAGGAGCATGAGAACTCAAACCTGTTCTCGAAGATGCGGGTCTACAACGGCGAGAACCTGAAGGACGTCGACCCCAAGGCCAAGTCCCTGCAGGAGTACCGCGACGTCGCGAGCATGGACGAAGGCATGAACGGCGTCTCGACGCGCTCGGCCTTCAAGATCCTGGCCGAGACGTTCAACTTCGACAACGAAGAGGTGGCCGCCGACCCCGTCCACCTGATGTACGTGATCGAGCGCACCGTCCGCCGGGCTCAATATCCCGAGCAGACGGAGAAGCAGTACATCGATTTCATCAAGAGCGAGCTGGCGCCGCGCTACGCCGAATTCATCGGCAACGAGATCCAGAAGGCCTATCTGGAAAGCTACGCCGATTACGGCCAGAACCTCTTCGACCGCTATGTCGCCTATGCCGACGCCTGGGTGGAAGACCAGGACTTCAAGGACTCCGACACCGGCGAGCTCTTTGACCGCAAGGTGCTCGATCAGGAGCTTTCGAAGATCGAGAAGCCGGCCGGCATCGCCAATCCCAAGGACTTCCGCAACGAAGTGGTGAAGTTCGCCCTCCGCGCCCGAGCGGCGCAGGGCGGCAAGAACCCGTCCTGGACCTCCTACGAAAAGATCCGCGAAGTGATCGAGAAGCGGATGTTCTCCCAGGTGGAGGAGCTGTTGCCGGTGATCAGCTTCTCCACCAAGGGCGACAAGGAGACCGAGCAGAAGCACAGCGACTTCGTGGCGCGGATGGTCGCTCGCGGCTACACGGCCCGCCAGACGCGCCGACTGGTCGAGTGGTACATGCGCGTCGACAAGGCGGGCTGAGGCTGGCCCCATGAACGTCATCGACCGCAGGCTCAATCCCAGCGGCAAGAGCCTGCCCAACCGGCAGCGGTTCATGCGGCTGGCGAAGGAGACGATCCGGGCGGCGGTGGCGCGCTCCATCCGCGAGCGGACGCTGGCCGATGTCGAGGCCAAGGAGGACATCCAGATCCCGATCAAGCGGATCGCCGAGCCGCGGCTGCGCCACGCCGCGTCCGGGGGCGACCGCGATCAGGTGTTCCCCGGCAACAAGGAGTTCGTGCAGGGCGACACCCTGCCCAAGCCGAAGCCCGGTGCGGGCGGCAAGGGCCGGGAAGGCGTCGACAACGGCGAGGGCGAAGACGCCTTCCACTTCACCCTCAGCTCAGACGAATATCTGAACATCCTCTTCGAGGAGCTCGAGCTGCCGGACCTGGCCAAGACCAAGCTCAAGGACGCGGAGACCTTCCGGCTCATGCGCGCCGGACACAGCACCAGCGGCTCGCCGACCAACCTGAACCTGGTCCGCACCATGCGCCACAGCCTGGCCCGCCGCATATCGCTGGGCCGGCCACGGACCGCGGAGATAGCGGCGCTGTGCGCTGCGATCGAAGCGCAAACGGCGGACGGCGACAGCGCCGATGTCTCGCGCCTGGAAGACCTGAGAGGCCGGTTGGAGACTCTGCGGACGCGGGCGCGGCGGATCGCCTACATCGATCCGGTCGACCTGCGCTTCAATCGTTTCCAGCCCGTGCCGCAGCCGAACGCCCAGGCCGTCATGTTCTGCCTGATGGACGTCTCGGGCTCCATGACCGAGGACATGAAGGACCTGGCGAAGCGATTCTTCCTGCTCCTGCACCTGTTCCTGCGGCGCAAGTACGAGCGCGTGGACATCGTCTTCATCCGCCACACTTCGGAAGCCCGGGAGGTCGACGAGGAGACCTTCTTCCACAGCCGCGAGACCGGCGGCACCGTCGTCTCCTCGGCTCTGCGGGAGATGCGCCGGATCGTCGACGAGCGCTATGCGGCCGCCGACTGGAACATCTATGCGGCGCAGGCCTCGGACGGGGACAACGCCGGGAGCGACAGCGCCACCTGCATCGGGCTGATGGAGCAGGAGATCCTGCCGCTCTGCCAGTACTTCGCCTACGTCGAGGTCTACGACAGCCGGCAGGCCAGCATCTTCCATTCGAGCCAGAACGCCAGCGACCTCTGGAAGGACTATCACGCCATCGCCGCGCAGCACCGCAACTTCGCGATGAAGCGAGTGTTTTCAAAGGCCGACGTCTTTCCGGTTTTCCACCAGTTGTTCGCCGCCTCTCGTCAGGCCGCCTGAAAGGAAAGCCGTCCGCGATGAGCGCGCTGCTCTACGAAACGAGCGAATGGACCTTCGACAGGCTCCGGCGGACCTATGAGGCCATCGAGGAGATCGCCGTCGGCGAAATGGGGCTCGCCCCCTATCCCAATCAGATCGAGGTCATCAGCTCCGAGCAGATGCTCGATGCGACCTCCTCGGTGGGCATGCCGATCTTCTATCATCACTGGTCGTTCGGGAAACGCTTCGCCGCTGACGAGAAGATGTACCGCAAGGGTTACACGGGCCTCGCCTATGAGATCGTGATCAACTCCAATCCTTGCATCTCCTACGTCATGGAAGAGAACAGCATGACGATGCAGACGCTCGTCATGGCGCACGCGGCCTTTGGGCATAATCACTTCTTCAGGAACAACTATCTGTTCAAGGAGCAGACCGATGCGTCTGGCATCCTGGACTACCTGAACTTTGCGAAGGACTACGTCGCCGGCTGCGAAGAGCGTTACGGCATTGGCGCGGTGGAGCGGGTGCTCGACGCCGCCCATGCGCTGATGGACCAGGGCGTCAACCGCTACGGCCGCCGCGCCCGCCCCAGCTTGCGCGAAGAGCAGGCCCGCGCCCAGGCGCGGCTGGCGCACCAGCACGAAAGCTACAGCGACATCTGGCGAACGGTTCCGGGCCTGTCGAAGATCGGTTCAGGCGACAACCCGCTGGCGGACAGGCCGTCACGGGGCGGGCTTCAATTGCCGGAGGAAAACCTTCTCTACTTCCTGGAGAAGTTCTCGCCCAAGCTCAAGGACTGGGAGCGCGAGCTCCTGCGCATCGTTCGCTACATCGCCCAATACTTCTTTCCGCAGCGGCAGACCAAGGTCATGAACGAGGGGTGCGCGACCTATGTGCACTACAAGATCATGAACCGGCTCTACGACCAGGGAAAGATCAGCGAAGGCTCCATGCTCGAGTTCCTGGCGAGCCACTCGTCGGTGGTCTTTCAGCCGGATTTCGACGATCCGCGCTACTCGGGCATCAATCCCTACGCGCTCGGGTTCGAGATGATGTGCGACATCGAACGCGTCGTCACCGATCCGACGGATGAGGATCGCGCCTACCTGCCGGAAATCGCCGGGACCGGCGACGTGATGGCCGCCCTCAAGACCGCCTGGGCGAATTTTCGCGATGACAGCTTCATCGCCCAGTACCTGAGCCCGCACCTGATGCGGAAAATGCGCCTGTTCAAGCTCACCGACATCGCCGCTGAGCCGCATTACAAGGTCGCCGCCATTCATGACGACCGGGGCTACCGCAACGTGCGGCGCGCGCTCGCCAGGCAGTACGACCCCGGCGTGCGCGACCCGAACATCCAGGTGACCAGCGCCGACCTCGGCGGCGACCGCCGCCTGGTCCTGACGCACCAGCTGAACAACGACGTTCCCCTGGCGGAGGACGACGCCAAGGCGGTGCTCGCCTATGTCGCCGGTCTCTGGGGCTTCGATGTCGAACTGCGCGGCGTCAATCAGGGCGAGCAGGAGCGCTATCGCTACGAGGCCGCGGCGGCCTGACGCCACCGCCGCGCCGCGGCGGTGACAGCGCGTTTCAGGACCTGCTCAAGGCGCCGGTATCTTCTCGCGGACCACAGGCCATCTCTCGACCAGCGTCCGCGCGATCGGGGCGGCCACGGCGTAGAGATTGTCCAGGGCGGCCGGCGTGCCGGGGAAACCCTCGGAGTTCTCGCGGGCGAGCATGGCCGCTGCGCTCATGCCCGGCGGCGGGACCGTATAGTCGCTCGCCGCGCGCAAGATGAGGACGCGGTTCAGGTCCGCCTTCTTCGCTCCCGAAAGCTGGGTCAGCGCCTGCATGACGCCGCTGTCCTCCTCCGCCGACATGACGAAGACGCCCTCGCCGCGGGTCCAGTAATCCACCCACTGCCGCGCCCACTGGTTCATCTTCTCGCCGAACCAGAAGCGCGAGGACATCAGCCCGTCCCCCTGCAGCACGAACGGCGGCCGCGCGCCTTGGCCGGCATAGGGCGCGCGCAGGCGGGCCAGGGCGGCGTCGTCATGCAGCACGACCCCCTTGGTTCGGGCATAGGCCCAGTCCACGAGCTGGCGGTTCAGCGCGAAGGCGACGTTGCCGTTGTCGCTATGCGTCGGCGGCGCCGGCTGCTGGTAGGGCGCCGTGCGGTCGTAGGGCACGATCCCCACCGGCCAGTCCGGCGGCGTTTCCCGGGGATCGATCTCCTGGGCGAGGTCGCCGTCCACCACCCAGCGCGTCCAGGCGGTGGACCCCACGGAGGCGAGCTTGGGATCGACCCCCGCCGTGCCGGCCACGATCCAGTAGGCGTGGCTGAGGTCGAAGCGGGGGTCCAGGCCCAGGGCCATGACCGAGGCCGCGGCACGTGCCGTCGCCATCCCGGTCAGCACCGCCAGCACGTGCGTCTTCGGATCGTATTGCAGCGGGCGCACGCCGGCCGGAAACGGTAGCGCCGTGTTCAGCGGCCACCTGGTCCGCCACGCATGCAGTTCGCCGAGCTTGTCCTGGCCGCCCTTGTAGACCTCCCAGGTGGTGACGATGACGACGCGAACCTCGATGGGGCGCTCACGCCGCGCGGCCGAGGCCGGCCCGGCGCAGAGCGGCCCGAGCGCCAGCGCCCCCAGGATGGCGCAGCTCCACCGCACCCAGCTCCGCGGAATCATCGCGCTCCCTCCCCCCAGCTCGAGACCACGGCGCACTTAGCCCGCCGGGTCCCGCCCGGCGATCCGGCGCGACAGGCTGCGGCCCGCTGGGCCGCAGACGACCGGCCTGCAGGCGCCGCGCCGGGCCTGCGGCTCTAAATCGCGCCATTCACGGCCTCCGACAGCACGCGGCCAACGCCGCGCTGGAGCGCCGGCCGAAACCGCGGTCGAGTTGGCGTCCACCACGGGCGCCGGCCATGACCATCGCGAGCTTCATCCACGACCTGCCCAAATGCGAGTTGCACGTCCACATCGAGGGCACGCTGGAGCCTGAGCTGAAGTTCAAGCTGGCCGAGCGCAACCACATCGTCCTGCCTTTCGAGGACGAAGCGCAGATGCGCGCCGCCTACGCCTTCCACGACCTGCCGTCCTTCCTGACGCTCTACTACAGCGGCATGGAGGTGCTCCTGAAGGAGCCGGACTTCTACGACCTGGCGATGGCCTACCTGATGAAGGCATGCTCGCAGAACGTGTTCTATGCGGAGATCTTCTTCGATCCGCAGGCGCACACCTCGCGCGGCGTGAGTTTCGACACGGTCATCTGCGGGCTCCGCCGCGCCCAGATGGACGCGGAGGAGCAGCTCGGCGTCCGCTCGCAGCTCATCCTGTGCTTCCTGCGCGACTGGAGCGCGGAGTACGCGATGGCGACCCTGCTGGAGTCCCTGCCCTACAAGCAATGGATCGTCGGCGTCGGTCTGGATTCCGACGAGAAGGACAACCCGCCCCGCAAGTTCGCCAAGGTGTTCCAGCGCGCCCGGGACGAAGGCTACCTGCTCACCATGCATTGCGACGTGAACCAGGCCGACTCGGTGCGCCACATCTGGGAATGCGTCGACCTGATCGGCGTCTCGCGCATCGATCACGGCTGCAATTCGCTGGAGGATCCCGCCCTCTGCGAGCTGCTGGCGGAGCGCAAGCTTGGCCTGACGGTGTGCCCGATCTCCAACGCCTTCGTCACCGACGGGCCGCAGACCGACGTCATCCGGCGCATGATGGAGCTCGGCCTGCGGGTCACGATCAACTCCGACGACCCTGCCTATTTCGGCGGCTACATCGAGGAGAACTTCGCACTGGTGCAGCGGGAGCTGGATCTGGGTCCGGAA
>JAQGIJ010000297.1 GCA_028291285.1 Phenylobacterium sp.
TGGTGCTGACCTTCGACGACATCACCCGCCTGGTGACGGCCCAGCGCAACGCCGCCTGGCGCGACGTCGCCCGCCGCATCGCCCACGAGATCAAGAACCCGCTGACGCCGATCCAGCTGTCCGCCGAACGGCTGCGAAAGAAGTACCGCAAGAACGTGCCGCCCACCGAGCTGGAGACCTTCGACCGCTGCACCGACACCATCGTGCGCCAGGTGGGCGACATCGGCCGGATGGTCGACGAGTTCTCGTCCTTCGCGCGCATGCCCGCGCCGAAGTTCGCCGAGCACGATGCGGCCGAGCTGCTGCGCGCGGCGGTCTTCGCCCAGCGCGTGGCGAGCCCGGAGATCCAGGTGGAGCTGGAGGAGCCGCCCGAGGTGGCGCTGCTGGCCGACGGCCGCATGCTGGCCCAGGCGCTGACCAACGTCCTGAAGAACGCCGCCGAGGCGGTGGAGGCCCGCCGCGTCGGCGCGCCCCGGCTGAACGGCCAGATCCGCGTGCGCCTGGTCGCCGACGAGGCGGGCGTCGCCTTCGAAGTCGAGGACAACGGCGTCGGCCTGCCGGACAAGGACCGCGACCGGCTGACCGAACCCTATGTGACGACGCGCGAGAAGGGCACGGGGCTCGGCCTCGCCATCGTCAAGCGCATATTGGAAGACCATGGCGGCGAGCTGGAGCTCGGCGATGCGGCGGACGGCTTGGGAGCGCTCGCCGTCCTGCGCCTGCCGCCCAGCGCGCGGGTCCGCCCGCACGCCCCCATTCGAACCGCGACCGCGTAGAGGACCTGTTGCATGGCGTCTGATGTTCTGGTGGTCGACGACGAGGCCGACATCCGCGACCTGGTGGCCGGCATCCTCGCCGACGAGGGCTATTCCGTCCGCGTCGCCGCCAACTCCGAGGAGGCGCTGGCGGCGGTCCGCGCGCGCAAGCCGGCGCTGCTGATCCTGGACATCTGGATGGCCGGCGGCGGTCTCGACGGGCTCGAGCTGCTCGACATGGTCAAGGCGCTCGACGTCGACCTGCCGGTGATCATGATCTCCGGCCATGGCAACATCGAGACGGCGGTCTCTTCGATCAAGCGCGGCGCCTACGAGTTCCTGGAGAAGCCGTTCAAGTCCGACCGGCTGCTGCTGGTGGTGGAGCGCGCGCTGGAGGCCACCAACCTGCGCCGCGAGAACCGCCGGCTGCGCACCCAGGCGATCACGCCCGAGGGGCTGATCGGCCGCTCGATGGCCGCCCACCAGCTGCGCCAGATGATCGCCAAGCTCGCCGCGGCCAACAGCCGGGTGCTGATTTCCGGCCCGGCGGGCTCGGGCAAGGAGACGGTGGCGCGGCTGATCCACGCCGGCTCGGTTCGCGCGCGCGGCGAGTTCGTGGCGATCAGCGCCGCGGGCATGACCCCCGAGCGGATGGACGTGGAGCTGTTCGGCCAGGAAGGCGAGGGCGGCCGTCCGGCCAAGATCGGCGTCTTCGAGCGCGCCCACGCCGGCACCCTCTACCTCGACGAGGTGGCGGACATGCCGCGCGTGACCCAGGGGCGGATCCTGCGCGTGCTGGTCGAGCAGCGCTTCCGTCGCGTGGACGGCGATTCCGACGTTCAGGTGGACGTGCGCGTGGTCTCCTCGACCTCGCGCGATCTGCGCGAGGAGATCGCCGGGGGCCGCTTCCGCGAGGACCTGTTCCATCGGCTGAACGTGGTGCCGGTGAACGTGCCGGGGCTCGCCGAACGGCGCGAGGACATCCCCGAGCTCGTCGAGTACTTCATCACCCGCATCTGCGAGGCGACGGGGATGCCCCGGCGGATCCTCGCCGACGATGCGCTGGCCGCCCTGCAGGTGCGCGCCTGGCCGGGCAACATCCGCCAGCTGCGCAACAATGTGGAGCGGATGCTGATCCTGGTCGCCGGCGCGATCGCCGATCCGATCACCGCCGAGATGCTGCCCGCCGAAGCCATGGTGAACCAGCAGAGCGCCAGCCTGGGCGCCGAGCGGATTATCGCGCTTCCGCTACGCGAGGCGCGCGAGGTGTTCGAGCGGGAGTACCTGAACGCCCAGATGCTGCGCTTCTCCGGCAACATCTCGCGCACTGCGGCCTTCATCGGCATGGAGCGCTCGGCCCTGCACCGGAAGCTGAAGTCGCTGGGCCTCACGGGCGGGCGGCCGCTCGAGGAAGAGGTCGGCTGATGGGCCGCGTCGCCTATGTGAACGGCCGCTTCGTGCCGCACGGCCAGGCCATGGTCCACATCGAGGACCGCGGCTATCAGCTGGCCGACGCGGTCTACGAGGTCTGGGCCCTGTTCGACGGCAGGCTCGCCGACGCCGACGGCCATTTCGGGCGCCTGGAGCGCAGCCTCTCGGAGCTGCGCATCGCCATGCCCATGAGCCGCCGCGCGCTCACCCTGGTGCTGCGCGAAGCCGTCCGCCGCAACCGGGTGCGCGAGGGGATGGTCTATCTGCAGGTCAGCCGGGGCGTGGCGCCGCGCGACCACGCCTTCCCCGACGGCGAGGTGCGCCCGGCCGTGGTGATCACGGTCAAGCAGGTGGACCGCGCGGCCGTGGAAGCTAAGGCCGCCCGGGGCGTCTCGGTCGTGACCACGCCGGAGAACCGCTGGGGCCGCTGCGACATCAAGACGGTGGGCCTGCTGCCCAATTTGCTCGCCAAGCAGAAGGCCAGGGAGGCGGGCGCCGCCGAGGCCTGGTTCGTCGACGAGCTCGGCTTCGTCACCGAAGGCGCCGCGTCCAACGCCTGGATCCTCGACGCCGAGGGGCGCCTGCGCACCCGCGACACCATCGCCAACATCCTGCGCGGCATCACCCGCCACACCCTGATGGACGTGATCGCCGGGGAAGGCCTGCAGGTGGACGAGCGCCCGTTCACCCCGGCCGAGGCGGTGGCCGCCAAGGAGGCTTTCGTCACCGGCGCCGGCGCCCTGGTGCTGCCTGTGGTCGCCGTCGACGGCCAGCCGGTCGGAGATGGAACCCCCGGACCGCTGGCGACGAGGCTGCGTCGCCTCTATATCGAGCGGGCGCGGGCGGGGGCGATCTGACAGGCGCCTCAGCGATTGCGCGGCGCGCAAATCCCCGCTTAGCGTGAACTCGTGTGTGGGCGGCGCGTGGCCGCTCGATCAAATAAGAGCGGAAAGCCATGAGTGAGAAAAAACAAAACCTGCAGGACACCTTCCTCAACAGCGTGCGCAAGTCGAAGACGCCGCTCACCATCTTCCTGGTGAACGGGGTCAAGTTGCAGGGCGTCGTGAGCTGGTTCGACAACTTCTGCGTTCTGCTGCGCAGGGACGGGCAATCCCAGCTCGTCTACAAGCACGCCATCTCCACCATCATGCCGGCTCAGCCCGTGCAGCTGTACGAGCCGGCCGAAGACGAGGCCGATTGAGTCCCACCAAATCCGTTGACCGCGAGGCGCCCGTCCAAGGCGCCCTCGTCATCCACCCCGACCGCGAAGGCCGCGGCTCCTCGAGGGGCGCTGAGGCGCGCCTCGAGGAGGCCGAGGGCCTGGCCGAGGCGCTCGACCTCGAGGTGCGCGAGGGCCTGATCGTGGGCTTGCGCAAGCTCACCCCCGCCACCCTGTTCGGCAAGGGCAAGGTCGAGGAGATCGGCCATCTGGTGGAGGACCGCGAGGCCGACGTGGTCGTGGTGGACGACGCCCTGAGCCCCGTCCAGCAACGCAACCTCGAGAAGGCCTGGAAGGCCAAGGTGATCGACCGCACCGGCCTGATCCTGGAGATCTTCGCCCGGCGGGCGCGGACCCGCGAAGGCCGGCTGCAGGTGGAGCTCGCCCGGCTCACCTACGAGCGCTCGCGCCTGGTGCGCACCTGGACGCACCTGGAGCGCCAGCGCGGCGGCTTCGGCGTCATGGGCGGCCCCGGCGAAACCCAGATCGAGACCGACCGGCGGCTCCTGGCCGACAAGATCGGCAAGCTGAAGCGCGAGCTTACGGAGGTGCGCCGCACGCGCACCCTGCAGCGCTCCGCCCGCCGGCGCGTGCCGTTTCCGGCCGTGGCCCTCGTCGGCTACACCAACGCCGGCAAGTCGACCCTCTTCAACCGGCTCACCCAGTCGGAGGTGCTGGCCGAAGACCTGCTGTTCGCCACCCTGGATCCGACGCTGCGCAGCCTGAAGCTGCCGGACGGCCGGCCCGCCATCCTCTCCGACACCGTCGGCTTCATTTCCGACCTGCCGCACGAGCTGGTGGAGGCCTTCCGCGCCACGCTGGAGGAGGTGCGCGAGGCCGACGTCGTGCTGCACGTGCGCGACATCGCCTCGGAGGAGAGCGACGCCCAGGCGCAGGACGTGCGCGTCGTGCTCGAACGGCTCGGCGTCGACATGGACGAGCGGCGCATCCTGGAGGTCTGGAACAAGGTCGACCTGGTCGACGC
>JAQGIJ010000314.1 GCA_028291285.1 Phenylobacterium sp.
CGGCACGCCCAGGAAGTTCTGGTCGACGGAATAGTTGTCGTTCCGGTCATGGTAGGCCTGGATCGCATAGACGCCGGGCGGCAGGTCTTTCACAATCACGACCGTCACGCTAGGCGTGGCGGGGGCCGAGGCGCTGTAGCGACAGTCGTGCAGGAACTCGGAGCGCGTGCAGACGTCCACCCTCACGTCTCCGGCCGCCGAGCTGACCCCCGAGACGACGACCCGAAGGACGTTGGGATGCGCCGCGTTGCGGAGCGCCTCGCCCGCCTCTTCGGCCAGGCTGGCCGGCGCGCTGGTCGACGCCAGCATCAGCGAGGCGACGGCAGTGACAAAGGTTCGCGGCGAGAAGAGTTTCAAAACCCGGTGCTTAGCTCACTGTCTTGCGTCGCGATATGAACATAGAGCAGCCGCCGATGTAAGCCTCTGCGGCGATCAGCCCGGCTGATGCGCAGGGGTGGGCGCCGGCGTGGCAGGGCGGCTCGCCGCGCCCGCCGGGGGGGCTGAGCTCCGGCGCGCGGCCGCAGGCTCGGCGGCCGCGTTCCCGCTCTCGCGCCCCGGGTCCAGGTAGAGCGAGCGCTTTCTGGAACAGTCCGCCGTCGCGAGCCCGAGCAACAGGACAAGCGCCATCGCCTTCACCCTCATCCCAAAGCCCACCTCAATCCGCAGCGGACCATAGTCCCCGTCCAGCTTGCCGCCAATCGCCCCGGAGCGTCCCAAGGAAATGGTCATTCGCGGCGTCGAAGGCGACGGGCCGTGACCTGCCTCCCCCAGGGCACGGGAGATCGTCAATGCGGCGGACGCTTGCGCCTACTCGGCGTCCACGACCGTGCGGATGCTGAAATGCGACACGAGGCGCTGCACGCCGGGCAGCCGGGCCAGGGTGTCGCGGTGCAGCCGTTCGAAGCTGTCGTCGGCGCGGACGGCGAGCTTCAGCAGATAGTCGGACTCGCCGCTCATCAGGTGCGCCTCGATGAGGTCGGGACAGCGCTGCAGGGCGCCTTCGAACCGGCCGAGCGTCTCCTCCGTCTGGTCCTTCAAGGTGACGGTCACGAAGACGGTCGAGGGGTCGCCCCGCGCCGCGGCGGACAAGCGCGCGCGGTAGCCGCGGATCTGGCCGGCCTCTTCCAGCAGCTTCACCCGGCGATGGGCCGCCGAGGGGGAGAGGCCCACGGCCTCGCCGAGCGCGGCGCTCGTCAGGTCGGCGTCGGCGCGCAGCGCGCGAAGGATCTTCCGATCGATCGAATCCATGGCGAGATTCCGTCCGCTGAAAGCCCCGTTCCATGGGAAATTATCCTGAGACCGGCGGCGCCATTGGCCGTCTTTCGGAGCTAATCGCGGATCTCCTGCGGTATTTTCCGTCCTGCAGCCTAGCGGAGACGGACATGCGGATCGGCGCGCCGAAAGAGATCAAGGTCCAGGAGCATCGCGTCGGCCTGACTCCCGATGCGGTCGCGGAGCTGGTGGCGCGGGGCCATCAGGTGAGGGTGGAGACCGGGGCCGGCGCGGCCATCGACTATTCCGACGCCGACTACCTGGCGGCCGGCGCCCAGATCGCCGCCGGCGCGGCGGCGGTGTTCGAGGCCGCTGAGCTGATCGTCAAGGTCAAGGAGCCGCAGCCCGAGGAATGCGCCCGGCTCAGGCCGGACCAGACCCTCTTCACCTACCTGCACCTGGCCGCCGACCGGCCGCAGGCGCTGGCGTTGATGCGCTCCGGCGCGACCTGCATCGCCTATGAGACGGTCACCGACGATCGCGGCGGCCTGCCGCTGCTCAGGCCGATGTCGGAGGTCGCGGGCCGGATGAGCGTGCAGGTCGGCGCCCACTACCTGGAGAAGGCGCAGGGCGGCCGCGGCGTGCTGCTGGGCGGGGTTCCGGGCGTGGCGCCGGCGAAGGTGGCGATCCTCGGCGGCGGCGTCAGCGGCCTCCACGCCGCCCAGATGGCCGTCGGCCTGCGCGCCGAGGTGACCGTCTACGACATCTCCACGGGCCGGCTGGCCGAGCTCGACCGCGAGTTCGGCGGCGCGGTCCGCACCGCTTTCGCCTCGCGCCGCGCCATCGCTGTGGCGGTCGCCGAGGCGGACCTTGTGATCGGCGCGGTGCTGGCGCCCGGCGCCGCCGCGCCCACGCTGGTCACCCGCGACATGCTGACGACCATGCGCCGCGGCGCGGTCCTGGTGGACATCGCCATCGACCAGGGCGGCTGCTTCGAGAGCTCGCGGCCCACCACCCACGAAGCGCCGGTCTTCGTCGAGGACGGCGTGCTGCACTACTGCGTGGCGAACATGCCGGGCGCGGTGGCGCGCACCAGCACCCAGGCTCTGAACAACGCCACCCTGCCGTTCGTGATCGCCATCGCCGAGCAGGGCGCCGAGCGGGCCATGGCCGCCGATCCCCACCTGCGGCGCGGCCTCAACATCTCGCAGGGCGCCATCCGCCACCCCGCGGTGGCCGAGGCCCTCGCCCTGCCGCTGGCCGCCTGAACCCGGCCGCTCAGGCCGCGCTCCCCAGGGCCTCCGCAAGCTTCCTGCGCGCCCGGTAGACGCACATCTCCACGGTCTTGGCGGAGACGCCGAGGATGGCGGCGGCCTCCGCATGCGAGCAGCCGTCGAAGGCCGTCAGCACCAGCGGACCGCGGAGCTTCGCCGGCAGCTGGGCGACCGCGTGCTCCAGCACCGCGGTCCGTTCGCGCTCGACCAGCTGCGCGTCGGCGCCGGGATCGGGCGCTGGGTGCTGCGGCGCCTGGGCGTCGTCGACCGCGCGGTCGCTGAACAGCAGGCGGCGAACCAGGGCGCGGCGCGTGCGGTCCCGGGCCTTGTTAATGGCGATGGTGCGCAGCCAGGCGCCGAAGGGGCGCTGGGGGTCGTAGCGGGACAGCGCCGACCAGGCGGCGATGAAGGCCTCCTGCGTCGCCTCATACGCCTCGTCGGCCGAGCCCACGTAGCGCCTCAACAGGCGGTAGAGGCCGTCCTGGTGCCGCCGCACGAGCTCCGCATAGGCCCGGTCCTCGCCGGCCGCGGCCCGGCGGGCCAGCTCCGCGTCCGCCGGCGCGGGTTCCGCACTCATGACGGCGCGTGGACGAGGGCCTTTGCGACGGTCTGATCAAAGGTCGCCGTCTGCGCGGGCGTCAGCACGGCGCGCATGGCGAGCACGTGAAGGATGGTCTGCTTCTGCAGCTCGCCCATGGCGGCGTGGAAGTGGTCCACCGCCTGCTGCACCCGCGGCGTGTAGGCATGGTCCTGGGAGAGCGCCTGCGAGAGCTCGACGTTGGCGGCCCGCATCTCCGCCTCCAGGGCGCGCCGCCTTGCGCCATAGGCGGCCTCCAGCGCCTCGACCTTCGCCGCCTGGACGCCGGATAGCCGCAGCTGCTCGTGCAGCAGGCTATGGAGCGGCTCCTGCTGGCGGCGGACATGATGCAGGGCGTAGGTCGCCCCGCCCCAAGCCGCCAGGCCCGACGTCACCAGGCACAGGACCAGGGTCAGGACGATCGCCCGGGCCGTGCTCACGGGTTCGCCGCCAGCAGGGTCGAGGGCGCGAGGCTCAGGCCGCTCGCCAGCTCCGGCCCGGCCGAGGCGGTGGAGAGCCCCGCCGCGCCGCCCGCCGCCAGCCCGATCGCCAGCGCCACGCCGACCATGGCGGCGTGCACCGGCGCGAGCGCGCGCAGCGCGCGGCGCTCCTCGCGCGTGCGCGCCACGCCGCTCATCACCGAGATCTCCAGGCCCTGCAGGCTGCGATCG